>JAHJNE010000574.1 GCA_018820995.1 Gammaproteobacteria bacterium
AATATTGGTTAAACGAAAGCTCGGCAAAAGGTTATTTGGCTGAAAAATTGTTTTTACAGCTTGAACCCGATGCAAAAAAAGAGACTGTGAATGGCCGACAAATTCGTTATGTAGATTGGGCATTACCTGGCATTTTGGGCATGAATATGATGTTCTCCTGCTTATTTGGTGTTGGTTACGTGCTGGTGCGTTATCGCAAAAGCTCGGTGCTAAAACGACTGCAGGCAACGCCGTTAACGGCACTGGAATTTATCAGTGCACAGGTGATTTCGCGACTTGGCATCGTATTATTCATTGCAACCAGTATTTATATTGGCTGCAACTGGCTATTTGATTTTGTAATGCTTGGCAGTTATCTCGACTTATTGTTAGTCACGGTACTCGGGGCGATAGCAATGATTTCATTAGGGTTGTTAATCGCAAGTCGCTCACGTTCAGAAGAGTTGACCGGCGGTTTACTAAACATGGCAAGCTGGCCGATGATGATATTGTCTGGTGTTTGGTTCAGCCTCGAAGGGGCCCCTAAAGCACTGCAGTTCGTGGCTGACTTATTGCCTTTAACCCACTTAGTCAGCGCAGCCCGGGCAATTATGACCGATGGCGCTGCGCTGTCGCAGCTGACTTATCCGATTACTGTGATGGTCGCGATGATCGTCATTTTTCTGTCTATCGCGGCGATGTTATTTCGTTGGCAAGGCGACGGTCGTTAGTAAATGAACCACAAGGCGTCTGGTGCGCCTTGTGGTTCATAAATATAATTAGAAGCATTTACTTAGTGTGCACAATTAACCCACGTTATGACGCGCTCGGGAATAAGTAACTCGCTCCAATGCCCAGTGGAATATCAAGCGCCCAGAACCCAAGTAAAAATGCGGTCCAAAGTACCAATAAAGTGATAGAAAAAGGCAGCATCAAGGCAATCAGAGTGCCAATGCCGGTAGACTTCACATATTTCTGGCAAAACACCACTATTAACGGAAAATAGGGCATCAACGGCGTGATAATATTGGTCGATGAGTCGCCCACCCGATAGGCAGCTTGCGTTAAATCCGGAGAGACTCCAAGTTCCATCAACATCGGCACCATCACTGCACCAATAAGCGCCCATTTGGCTGATGCAGAACCCACAAGTAGATTGACCAATCCAGTCAAAAATACAATACCAATCAGTGTGATACCCATCGGCAGCGCCAACTCTTTGAGCGTGCTCGCCCCTTTGATCGCAATTAAAGCCCCTAGATTTGACTGACCAAAAGCGTAAATAAACTGTGCGCAGAAAAACGCCATCACGATGTAGTAACCCATGCCACTCATTGCTTTACTCATGCCCTGGATCACATCGCGATGATTCTTTACGGTGCCGGCGGTATAACCATAAACAATGCCGGGTACCAGGAAAAATACCAGGATCAGCGCCACAATAGATTGCATTAACGGTGCGGTCCCATGGCTGAGGCTACCATCAGTGCCGCGCCATGCTGAGGTTTCAGGGAAGGCAGATGCGATGAGTAACAAGCTGCTGAGCAAAATTGACAGCATGGCAAAACGCAAACCCCGTCGTTCTGGATTTTTAAGTGGCTCCATCGTTGGCAAGCTTGTTGGATCACCATCGATAGCCGTTTGTTTCAGACGAGGTTCGATCACTTTGTCGGTTAAAAACCAACCGACTAAAACAATCAGCAATGCTGAAGCGGAAGTAAAATAGAAATTATTTAAAGGATTAATCACAAGTTCTGCCGCAGCAGGGTTTGCGGATAAGCGGGCGGATGCCTGTGTCAGGCCGGCGAGGAGTGGGTCCAGACTACTTGGGATAAATAAAGAGGCTGAAAAGCCACCTGAGACACCGGCAAAAGCTGCGGCGATGCCAGCAAGTGGATGACGTCCGGCGGCGTAAAAAATAACGGCACCAAGTGGGATCACCAACACATAACCTGCGTCAACCGCGACATGACTTAAAATGCCGACGGCAATTAATACTGGGGTTAATAACAATTTGGGCGTAACAGCTAAGATTGAACGCAAGCCGGCATTGATAAAACCGGTGTATTCAGCGACGCCAAGCCCAAGCATTGCCACGAGCACAACACCAAGCGGCGGGAAGCTAACAAAAGTATGCACCAGTTTGGCCATAAAAGCGGTAAATGAACTGCCTTCAAGTAAGTTAATAACCTGAATGGGTTGGCCACTTCGCGGGTCAATTTCAGTAAAGTTGACCCCAGACAATGCCCAAGAAATGACCCAGACGGTCGCCATGAATAATGCAAATAACAGGGCAGGATCCGGTAATTTGTTGCCAATTCGCTCGATGCTATTTAGGCTGCGGTGAAGCCAGTTTTGTTTCACAGGTAACGCCGAAGCAGGAGTGTCTGCAGTCATTTTATTTTCCTTCTGATATTTGCTGCAAAGATAATGTTTAACCCAATACTGGTTTATTTATAAAAATAACTGCGGCAGATAGCAATAGGAAATTGCGAGATGTAAATGGGATGTATCTTTGCTGAGCCAATAAAAAAGGAGAGCCGAAGCTCTCCTTTATACCAGAACAATTGGCTTTATAAACCAGCGTCTGCGCGCAAAATTTCAGCCTTGTTGGTTTGTTCCCAAGGGAATTCGTTACGACCAAAGTGGCCATAAGCGGCAGTAGCGCGGTAAATTGGGCGCTCTAACTGAAGCATTTCGATCAGGCCGTATGGGCGCAGGTCAAAATGGCGGCGGATCAACGCAATTAACTGATCTTCAGTTAACTGGCTGGTGCCGAAAGTTTCGACGCTGATTGACGTTGGTTCTGCAACACCAATGGCGTACGACACCTGAATTTCACAGCGTGCTGCCAATCCAGCCGCCACGATATTTTTTGCCACATAACGAGCAGCATAAGCCGCAGAACGGTCAACTTTAGAAGGGTCTTTGCCAGAGAAAGCACCGCCACCATGACGAGCCATGCCGCCGTAGGTGTCGACAATAATTTTGCGGCCAGTCAGACCACAATCGCCCATTGGGCCGCCAATCACAAAGCGACCGGTTGGGTTAATGAAAAACTTGGTTTTACTGGTTAACCATTCAGCTGGAAGTACCGGCTTAATAATATGTTCCATCACCGCTTCGCGCAGGTCTGGCGTAGAAATTGTGTCGCAATGCTGAGTCGATAACACGACGGCATCGATGCCGACTGGTTTGCCGTCTTCATAGATAAAAGATAATTGCGATTTTGCGTCAGGACGCAACCACGGCAGGGTGCCATCTTTACGTACTTTTGCCTGTTGCTGTACTAAACGGTGTGAATAAGTGACAGGAGCCGGCATCAATACGTCAGTTTCATTGCTGGCGTAACCGAACATTAAACCTTGATCGCCAGCGCCTTGATCATGAGGGTCTTTTTTGTCGACACCTTGGTTAATATCAGGCGACTGTTTGCCGATTGCGTTTAATACAGCACATGAATTGGCATCAAAGCCCATATCTGAATGGATATAGCCGATGTCACGAATAGTTGAGCGTGTTAGTTCTTCGATATCGACCCACGCTGTCGTGGTGATTTCGCCACCGACCAGCACCATACCGGTTTTAACGAAAGTTTCGCAGGCGACACGGGCTTTAGGATCTTGTTCCAAAATGGCATCCAATACCGCATCAGAAATTTGGTCGGCGATTTTGTCCGGATGTCCTTCAGAAACAGATTCAGAGGTAAAAATGTGTTGGGCCATGTAACGAGTTCCACAAGTTGGTTGTTAATGCGCCAGGCGCTGGAAATTTGGGCTGCGTATTCTATTGAAAGCGATTTCGCTTGGCTAGTTTTTTCTGCCGCCCGGACGTCTTTCTTTCCGTCACTATACGCTCTATCGGCAATTCAGATCAAAACTTTGACCGATAAATTGCCATTGTTGTTATCCTTTTACAGCCTATTTCAGGCACTCTGCTAAAAAAAGGTATCCGCCTTTTGAATATTATAATTTGCCATTGTGCCAACGCTCTGGGAAAATGCCAGCGAACTAATGCCACCATGTAAAAAATTCAGACGCGAAAATGAGCCGTCAGAGCCTCACCGCGTTTAATCCCCGCATCATCGATGATGACGGGTACAACAACATCTTTGGATAAAGATCTGACAGTAGCAGGAGTGATAATGCCATCTCGTAAACAACTCGCCAACGCCATCCGTGCCCTGAGCATGGATTCAGTACAAAAAGCCAAATCAGGTCACCCGGGTGCACCTATGGGCATGGCTGATATCGCCGAAGTACCGTGGCGGGATTATCTGCAGCACAACCCGCAAGACCCATCTTGGCCCAATCGTGACCGGTTTATTCTTTCCAATGGCCACGGTTCGATGTTGCTTTATTCTCTGTTGCATTTAACCGGTTACGACTTATCGATTGACGATTTAAAACAATTCCGTCAACTACATTCAAGAACACCAGGCCATCCTGAATATGGATATGCACCTGGTGTGGAAACAACCACAGGCCCGTTGGGGCAGGGGATCACCAATGCAGTAGGGATGGCTATTGCCGAAAAAGCATTGGCTGCGCAGTTTAACCGCCCAAATCATGCAATTGTCGATCACCACACTTATACCTTTTTAGGCGATGGCTGCCTGATGGAAGGTATTTCGCATGAAGCCTGTTCACTCGCCGGTACTTTAGGTTTGGGCAAGTTGGTCGCGTTTTGGGATGACAACGGTATTTCCATTGATGGTCACGTGGAAGGCTGGTTTACCGACAACACGCCAATGCGGTTTGAATCTTACGGCTGGCATGTAGTACGTGACGTAGACGGACATGATGCAGAAGCCGTCCGTGCCGCCATCGATGAAGCTCGCAAAGTTACCGATAAACCAAGCCTAATTTGTTGTAAAACAATTATTGGTTTTGGCTCTCCGAACAAGTCCGGTAGTCACGATTGCCACGGCGCCCCGTTAGGTGATGCTGAAATCGCTGCTACCCGAGAGTTTTTGCATTGGGAATCAGCGCCGTTTGAAATTCCTGCTGACATCTATCAAGAGTGGGATGGCAAAGCGAAAGGCAAACAAGCCCAACAAGCTTGGCAGCAACAATTTGCTGCTTATGCTGCAGCTTACCCAGAATTGGCTTCAGAGTTAGCTCGTCGGATTGCTGGCGATCTACCCGCTGACTGGCGCGAAAAATCAGATGCTTACATTGCACAATTACAAGCAACGCCGGCAACAATTGCCAGTCGTAAAGCATCACAAAATGCGTTAAATGCTTTTGGTCCGCTATTACCTGAATTTTTAGGCGGCTCTGCAGATTTAGCAGGCTCTAACCTGACCATTTGGTCTGGAAGCAAAGGCGTGAGCAACGAGGACGCCGCCGGTAATTATTTGTATTACGGTGTCCGTGAATTTGGGATGTCGGCCATCATGAATGGTATTGCCTTGCACGGTGGGTTTATTCCATACGGTGCCACCTTCCTGATGTTCATGGAATACGCGCGAAATGCAGTCCGGATGGCTGCGTTGATGAAGCAACGGGTCATTTTTGTTTACACGCACGATTCTATCGGTTTGGGCGAAGATGGTCCGACGCACCAACCGGTTGAGCAATTGGCTTCGTTACGGGTAACCCCAAATCTGATGAATTGGCGTCCTTGTGATCAGGTTGAGTCTGCTGTGGCATGGCAAGCCGCGATTGAACGCACCGATGGCCCATCGACATTAATTTTCACTCGGCAAAACTTGGTACAACAACCTCGTAGCACGCAGCAAGTTGCCGATATCCGTCGCGGCGGATATGTGTTGGTTGATTGTACCGGCACACCAGAGCTTATTTTTATCGCAACCGGTTCAGAAGTCGAACTGGCGGTGCAAGCTGCAGCACAACTCACAGCTAAAGGGAAGCACGTGCGCGTTGTTTCGATCCCATCGACAGATGTGTTTGAAGCACAAGATGCTGCTTACCGTGAATCAGTATTGCCTGCTGCAGTGACCAAACGAGTTGCAGTTGAAGCTGGCATTGTTGATTGTTGGTACAAATATGTTGGACTGACCGGCAAAATCATCGGCATGACCAGTTTTGGTGAATCAGCGCCAGCAGAACAACTTTTTGAGTACTTTGGCATTACGACCGCTAAGGTGCTGGCGGCAGCTGAGGAATTGCTGGGTTAGCAGCAGAAATGGTAAAAGGGGCTTATTGCCCCTTTTGTTTATACAGCCTTTAAGTGCAACGCCTGGCGTAACAGCACAGGTTGACGCTTTTTATACACAGTCTGATTATTGGATAACCTCAACAGAGTATGACCATACGAGTTGCTATTAACGGTTTCGGCCGTATTGGCCGCAATATATTGCGGGCCATCTTTGAAAATCAGCTACAACAGCACATTCAGGTGGTGGCGATTAATGAACTCGCCGATGCTGCGGGTATTGCCCATCTGCTTAAATATGACAGTTCACACGGACGTTTTGCTTTTGCCGTGGATTTAGACGGTGAGATGCTGACCGTGGATGGACAACAAATTGCATTATTCCATCAGGCCGATGCTGCGACTTTACCCTGGCAGGAGTTGCAGGTTGATATAGTAATGGAATGTACCGGGGTCTATAGCAGTCGTGCCGACGCCATGTTGCATTTGCAGGCCGGAGCGCAAAAAGTACTTTTTTCACATCCGGCAGGGCAGGACATTGATGCGACCGTGATTTACGGTATCAACCATCAACAACTAACGTCCACCATGCGAGTTGTTTCCGCAGGGTCTTGCACCACAAATTGTATTATTCCGGTGCTAAGCGTGCTTGATCAATCATTTGGCGTTGAAAGTGGCACTATCACCACCATCCATGCATCGATGAATGACCAACAAGTGATTGATGCCTACCATCCAGATTTACGTCGTACCCGCGCAGCCAGCCATTCAATTATTCCAGTGGATACCAAATTAGCGCTGGGGATTGAGCGGATTATGCCGCATTTGGCGGGGCGGTTTGAAGCGATTGCGGTGCGGGTGCCTACGCTCAATGTTACGGCGATGGATTTAAGTGTCACGTTGCACCAAGACGTCACCGTCGCAGCCATTAATGCTGCTTTAAAGAGTGCTGGTCAACAGTTATTGCCTCAAATTCTCGATTACACCGAAGAACCTTTGGTGTCGGTCGATTTTAATCATGATCCACATTCCTGCATCGTGGACGGTTCGCAGACCCGGGTCAGTCATAAACGACTGGTCAAATGTCTGGTTTGGTGCGACAACGAATGGGGATTCGCCAATCGGATGATCGACACCGCCCGCGCTATGATGCAATCAGATTCATCTACATTCTCAGAAGGAGCTTGTCATGTCGGTAATTAAAATGGTCGATTTAGACTTAACCGGAAAACGTGTATTAATCCGCGAAGATTTAAACGTGCCGGTAAAAAACGGCGAAATCACTTCAGATGCTCGGTTGCGTGCTGCGCTGCCGACTATTGAATTAGCGCTGGCAAAAGGCGCAAAAGTGATGGTGTGCTCGCATTTAGGCCGTCCGGAAGAAGGCGTTTATGACGAAGAATTTTCAATGCAACCGGTTGTAAGCTACCTGCAATCTGTATTAAAAGCGCCGGTGCGGTTGGTGAAAGAATATCTGACTGGTGTTGAAGTTGCGCAAGGCGAAGTCGTGGTTTTTGAAAATGTTCGTTTTAACAAAGGCGAAAGCAAAAACGACGAAACGTTATCACGCCAACTGGCAGCACTGTGTGATGTGTTTGTGATGGATGCGTTTGGTACCGCGCACCGAGCACAGGCAACGACACATGGCGTAGCGAAGTTCGCTCCAATTGCTTGTGCAGGACCTTTGCTGGCGGCAGAGCTTGAAGCACTCGCGGCTGCGCTCAAAAATCCAAAAAGACCATTAGTTGCTATTGTTGGCGGCTCAAAAGTGTCAACTAAATTGACTGTACTCGAATCCTTATCATCCATCGTCGATCAACTCGTCGTGGGTGGTGGTATCGCCAATACGTTTATTGCAGCCACTGGCCACGCAGTTGGTAAATCACTGTGTGAAGTTGATTTAATTCCAGAAGCACAGCGCTTACTTGCCGCAGCAAAAGCCAACGGTAGCAATATACCTGTGCCTACAGACGTTGTTACCGGCAAAGCGTTTAGCGAAAGCACGATTGCTGAATTAAAACTGGTCGCTGATATTTCCACTGATGATATGGTTTTTGATATTGGACCAGCCAGTACTGAAGAATTGGTTAATATTTTGAAAAATGCCGGTACCATTGTTTGGAATGGCCCGGTTGGTGTATTTGAGTTTGAACAATTTGCGGCGGGCACCAAAGCGATTGCCGAAGCGATTGCACAAAGTAACGCGTTTTCGATTGCCGGAGGCGGGGATACATTGGCAGCCATTGACAAATACGGCGTTGCCGACCAAATTTCTTATATCTCAACTGGAGGTGGTGCGTTTTTAGAATTTCTGGAAGGTAAGACCTTGCCAGCGGTAGAAATTCTGGAACAACGTGCGCTCGGCAACTGAACGATATTTTTACGTCGTATAAAATCGAGTGCGAGCACCGTCTAAGATGACCAGAATCACTGGCAATGGTGCAGCATAACAGCACAGCGCTGCCCGCACTTTTAAAATCTGAGACCCTACAGGAAAGAGAGAAACTTATGGCTTTAATTTCATTACGTCAGATGCTGGATCATGCAGCCGAATTTGGTTATGCCGTCCCCGCGTTTAATGTGAATAACCTAGAACAAATGCGTGCCATCATGTTAGCTGCCGATGCAACTGATAGCCCGGTAATTGTGCAAGCCTCTGCCGGCGCCCGTAAATATGCCGGAGCACCATTTTTGCGTCACCTGATGTTGGCCGCTGTGGAGGAATTTCCACATATTCCGGTCGTTATGCATCAGGATCATGGTACTTCACCTGCTATTTGTTTACAGGCGATCCAGTTGGGCTTTTCTTCAGTGATGATGGACGGCTCACTGGGTACCGATGGAAAAACACCAACTGACTACGACTATAACGTTAAAGTAACCCGTCAAGTCGTTGAAATGGCGCATGCTGGTGGTGTTTCGGTTGAAGGCGAATTAGGTTGTCTTGGTAGCTTAGAAACAGGTACGGCCGGCGAAGAAGATGGTGTTGGCGCCGAAGGTATCTTAAGTCACGACCAAATGTTGACAGATCCTGAAGAAGCTGCACAATTTGTTAAAGCAACCCAGGTTGATGCATTGGCCATTGCCGTTGGCACGTCACATGGTGCATACAAGTTTAGTCGTCCACCAACAGGCGATATCCTGGCCATCGACCGGATCAAAGCAATCCATGAACGTATCCCAGATACGCATTTAGTGATGCATGGTTCGAGTTCAGTACCGCAAGATTGGCTACAAATTATTAATGAATTTGGTGGCGCTATTTCTGAAACTTATGGCGTTCCAGTAGAACAAATACAAGAAGGGATCAAACACGGTGTTCGTAAAATCAATATTGACACTGATTTACGTTTAGCCTCAACCGGTGCGATTCGTCGTTTTATGGCGCAGAATCCGGCCGAGTTTGATCCACGCAAGTATTTACAGGCATCCGTCATTGCGATGATGGATATCTGTAAAGATCGTTACCAAGCGTTTGGCGCCGCTGGTCAAGGATCGAAAATAAAAGCCATTTCGTTAGAAAAAATGGTGAAGCTTTATGAGTCGGGAAAACTTACGCCGAACATTAAATAAGCAAAAAAATGAATGGTGCATTAAAATTTGAAAACTGAAGTTTAAATGTATCCATTTGGGCAAAATTTCAAGCGAAATTTGTAGCAAAACAACTGCTGCAGGCTGTCTGCGTTATATTGACAACCTGCGGATTTGCTGCAATGATGCGGACGGTTTACCCTCTAACCAGGTCATATATTTTTACAAATTTGGCCTTCACTTTACAGGTTACGTTAATCAGCAATTATTGGTTGGGAACTATGTCTAACAATAACATCCGTAAAAGCCTGATCGCATCAGCATTCGTTGGTGCCTTCACTTTAGTAAGTGGAGTTGCGTCAGCAACTACGTTGGCAGAACTGCAAAAAGCATCGGCTCAAACAACCCGCGCTTCAGTTCAGTCGCAAGAAAAAATCAACAATCTTTATGACCAGTCGCAAGAGCTGTTAGCAGACTATCGCACTACTCTTGAGCAGGCTGAAAACTTAAAAGTGTACAACGACCACGTTGCTAAACTTGTTGCTGACCAAGATCGTGAACTTGCTTCTTTAGATGCACAGATCGGTGGCATCGAGACTACTAAGCAAAACATCGTGCCGTTAATGTACAAAATGATCGACACTCTGGAAGCTTTTGTAAAAGCTGACATGCCAGTCAAACTGGAAGAGCGTTTAGAACGTGTTGCCAAACTACGTGAATATTTGAGCAGCTCGTCAATCACTACGTCAGAAATGTACCGTGTAGTGTTAGAGGCTTACTCTATCGAAAACGGTATGGCGAAAGAAATTAATGCCTACCAAGGTAAACTGACCGTTGACGGTAAAGAAATTACCGCTGACTTCGTTCATGTTGGGCGTGTAGCTCTGTTAGCGCAGTCTCTGGACCTGAAACATGCTTGGGTTTGGAACAAAAATGCTTCTAACTGGCAGGAATTACCAGCTGACTATCTGAAACCAGTCACAGATACAGTTCGGATGGCTCGTAAGCAAAAAATTCCTGATTTGGTTAAATTGCCAGTATTCGCAGCGGAGTAAGAATAATGAAGAAAGTGTTTAAAGGTTTTATGGTTGCTGCTGCGGTAACACTGTCTGCCGGTGTTGCCCTAAATGCTGCTGCAGATACAGCCAAACTGGACCAGCTGTTAGAGCAGGTCAAAAAAGATCGTATTTCTGAAGCTAAGCTTGATTCAGCTCGCGAAAAAGAGTTTTTATCTGATCGTGCTGACAAACAAGGTTTATTAAACAAAGCAAAAGCGACGTTTAATGCCGAAGATGCCCGCGGTAAAGCGCTGACGAAAAAGTATGCTGAGAATGAAGGTGCGTTAGCATCTAAAGCTGCTGAATTACAAACTGCGTTAGGTACTTTAGGCGAAGTAGTTGGTATGGTTCGCCAAAACGCAGCTGAAACGATTGGCTCTATATCTTCTTCTGTAATTAGCGCCCAATACCCAGGTCGTGCTGAGTTGCTGAGTAAATTAGCCTCTGCAAAAGAAGTTCCAAACATCAAAGAATTGGAAGACCTGTGGATTGCGTTACAGACAGAAATGACTGAATCTGCAAAAACTGCAAAGTTTGAAACTCAGGTTGTAAACTTAGATGGTTCTACTGAAACAAAACAGGTCACTCGTATTGGTACTTTGAACCTGATGTCTGATTCACAGTACTTGCTGTACAACGCTGATACAAAACAAGTTCAGCCGTTAGGCCGTGATCCTGAGAGTTATATTGTTGATACAGTTGTCAATTATGCAAAAGCAGCGCCGGGCGAGTTGGTTGGTATTTATATTGACCCAACAGCTGGTAGCTTATTGCGTCTGAACACTCAAAAAGCGACGTTAGAAGATAAGTTCCACCAAGGTGGTCCTGTTGGTTATGCGATCTCTATTCTGGCTGTTATTGGTGTGTTATTAGGTCTGTTCCGGATGTTAATTCTGGCTGGTGTCAGTGCGAAAATTAACGCGCAAATGAAAAACCTGTCTAACCCTTCAAACAACAACCCACTGGGTCGCGTTCTGAAAGTTTACCATGACAACAAAGATGTTGACGTAGAAAACCTGGAACTGAAGCTGGACGAAGCTATCTTACGCGAAACACCAAAAATTGAAGGTGGCGTAGGTATGATCAAGCTGTTCGCAGCTGTTGCTCCGCTGATGGGTCTGTTAGGTACAGTTATCGGTATGATCGGTACTTTCCAATCTATTACTCTTTACGGTTCAGGCGACCCGAAAATCATGGCTGCTGATATTTCAATGGCACTGGTTACTACGGCTCAAGGTCTGATCGCGGCATTACCATTATTGTTCACTCACGCCATCTTAGCCGGTCGCGTTAAATCAATCCTGCACATCCTCGACGAGCAAAGCGCTGGTATCATCGCTGAGCACGCGGAGAAGGAGAAAGCATAATGTTATACCTGATCGGTTTATGGGAATCTGTCAGGGACTTTATTGCTACCGGCGGCGACGTACTTTATGTCGTCGCACTGGTGCTCTTCATCATGTGGGTTTTAATGATTGAGCGCTTTTGGTTTGTGTTGTACGTGTTCCCTAAAGTTAGAGCGGATATTATCGCTCGCTGGGATGCTCGTGCTGATACAACCTCATGGTATGCACATCGGGTCCGTGATGGCTGGATTTCAAAAGCGGCAACTTTGCTCGACGAACGGATGATCCTGATTAAAACTCTGGTCGCAGTTTGTCCATTGGTTGGTCTGTTGGGAACAGTTACCGGTATGATTGCAGTGTTTGAAATCATGGCTGCAACTGGTGCGGGTAACCCACGTATGATGGCATCCGGTATCTCAATGGCAACAATTCCGACAATGGCGGGCATGGTTGCAGCGTTATCTGGCATTTTTGTGAGTTCAAGACTGGAAGGTAAAATCAAAACCATTAAAGCGGATTTGATTGACAGCCTGCCTCATCACTAAGAGAGAATTTTATGGCGCGTAAACGTATTCGTGAAGACGAAGAAGCCGCAGTAGACTTAACACCGATGCTTGACGTCGTATTTATTATGTTGATCTTCTTCATCGTAACCACGTCTTTTGTGAAAGAGGCCGGTATCGATGTCAACAAGCCTAAGGCAGCTCAGGCCCAGAAGAAACCAACAGCGACTATCTTTATCGCAATCCGTCCAAATGGCGAAATTCATATGGACAAGCGGATTGTTGATATAGAGCGTGTTTCGGCAACAATTGAAAAATTGTTGGCTGAATCACCAACTGACACTGTTATTATCCAGGCTGATAGAGAAGCCAAACATGGTGTAGTCGTTAAAGTAATGGATCAAATCAAAGCTGCCGGGATCGATAAGATTTCGATAGCTGCTGACACCGGAGCGTAATTTTATGATTCGGTTTTTAGCATCGATAATTATTGGTGCGGTCGTAACATTTATTCTTTATGTGATCATGTCAGAGCTGATTGCCGTTGGCAGTGGCTCTAACGCTGAAAAACAAGAGAGTATTGTTATTGAACTGAACCAAACTCCGCCTGAGAATAAAGCTCAGACGCGTACTCGTGTGCCGCCACCGCCGCCACCGCCGCCACCGGAGCCACCAAAGATGCAGCCGCAAGTAGAACAATCATCTAATGATGCTTCTGCGATCGGATTTAATGCACCAACTATCGATTTAGGTGGAGCAAATGCAGGTTTGGGTGATCCGTCAGGTGCGTTAATGCGTGATGGTGATGCGACACCGATTGTTCGGATTGAACCTAAATACCCGGTTCAGGCTGCTCGAGACGGTATTAACGGCTGGGTTCAGTTACGTTTTTCAATTATGGAAGATGGTAGCGTGGACGAGATAGAGGTCATTAGTGCTGAACCGAAACGTGTATTCGATCGTGAGGCAATTCGAGCGCTTAAACGCTGGAAATATTCGCCGAAGATTGAAAACGGAAAAGCTTTGAAACAGCCTGGTCAGAAAGTTCAGCTGGATTTCAATCTTGATACCTCGGGAGGTTAACTATGAAGTTGAATAAATTAACATCAGCTCTTGTAGTGTTTGCCACCATTGGTGTAATGACGTTGCCAATCAGTACTGCTTATGCAGCGCCAGATGCCGCAAAAATTGCCGAGCGCAAAGCGAAAAAATCGCAAGCGGTTGGTGAGAAGGTTGGTAAAGCAATTGTCAAAGCATACGAGTTGTATGGTCAGGAAAAAATCTCTGAAGCCATTGCTGTGTTATCAGATGTTGAACCTTCAGCAGCTTTTGACAAAGCTTATATGTACAGCTTTTTGGGTAAACTCTATATTGAGAAAGACTCAGCGAAAGCCATGCGATATTTGATGGACGCTGTTAAGCTTGACGTTCTCAGTTTTACTGACCAGTCTGGTTTACTGCGCAACATCGCCGACTTGAGTTTAAACGATAAGAAGTATCAGCAAGCACTCGATTATTATCAGAAGTGGATGGATTTCACTGGTGAAACTCACCCTGATGTATATATGCGGATTGCAAACTGTTACTACGAAATGAAGCAGTACAACAAAGTTATTTCGCCTGCAGATTCGGCAATAGCTGGCTATAAGGTACCTAAAAAAGAACCTTTCTTGATGAAGCTTGGTGCATTTTATGAAACCAAACAAATCAAAAAGGCGATTGGTGTACTGGAAACTGTTGTCGTGATCTTCCCGGAAGATAGACAGTGGTGGGTTCAACTAGGTCAGTTTTACCAACTAGATGAACAGTATGATAAGGCTTTGGCTGCAATTGAACTTGCTTACAAGCAAGGTTTTTTGAAGTCGGAAAACGAAATTAAGATGTTGGCTAACTTGTACAACAATAATAGCGTTCCTTACCGTGCAGCCGCTCTGCTTGAAAAGCATCTGAAGTCTGGTTTGTTGAAAAAGGATCGGAATACATTGGCGAGTATTGCCAGTTCGTATAATTCCGCTCGTGAATTTGACAAAGCCGCGACGTATTTTGGCGAAGTTGCAAAGCTTGAAAACGATGGAGAATTTTATCGTCGTCAAGGTACAGCTTTGCTGATGGCTGGTAAAGAGTCTGCTGCAGTTCCTGCTTTGCAAAAAGCATTGGACAACGGCGTAAAAGACAAAGGCCGCGTACACATTGCTTTAATGGAAGCTTACTTCTATCAAGCAAAACTTAAAGACGCTTATCGCCACAATCAGTTAGCTCGCGACAATGGACAAACCAAAGCTGCGAATAGCTGGGCCGGATATATCAGAGAACGTGCTGAGAAAAAAGGCATTTCTTTATAAATGATGGCTAGTAAAAAACCCGCTTCGGCGGGTTTTTTTATTCCAGTAACGTTGCGTCATTTTTTTAACTAGTGAAATGCAGGCTTTTTTAGTTTTGTCAAATACTCGCAGAGCTATCAAATAAAATTCTCTTCTGTGCTTAAATGCTCTATTTTTATTAAATACCTATAGCTGGTGTAATTAAAGCAAAAGCGTTTGTAGAACCTAAGTTATAATGATTCCATCTAGTAAAAACGAGATGTAATGTGCAAACAGAGATATTGATAAGTCC
>JAHJNE010000575.1 GCA_018820995.1 Gammaproteobacteria bacterium
AATCTGGAACTTACTCAACGATTAAACGGGCAATTTGATCAAACGCTGGCTTCGGTACTGGACCAATGTCAGACCGCCATGGGAAGTCGGTTACTGAAACGTTGGATCCATGCGCCACTTCGCGACCAGGCGATTGTCAGCAAGCGTCATCAGGCAGTGGCGGAACTGCAACAATTCTGGCAAGAACTGCAACCGCAGTTAAAACAAATCGGCGATATTGAACGCATTGTGGCGCGTTTAGCATTACGCTCGGCTAGGCCTCGTGATTTCGCCCGCTTACGCCAAGCACTGCAGCAACTCCCCCAACTACAGCTGACTCTCACGGCATTAAAGTCGCCATTGCTGTCACAAATCCGCCAACATTGTCAGCCAATCCCTGAGCTTTGTGCACTGCTGGAACGAGCGATTATTGAGTCTCCGCCAGTGTTGATCAGGGACGGTGGCGTGATTGCGGATGGTTATTCGCCTGAGCTTGATCAATGGCGGGCACTCGCCACCGGCGCGACCGACTATCTTGAGCAGTTGGAACAACGGGAAAAAGCTCGGACTGGGATTGCTTCGTTAAAGGTTGGTTTTAATAAAGTCGCCGGCTATTTTATCGAAACCGGCCGCTCAGCCGCCGATGCCGTCCCGGCCGATTATATTCGCCGCCAAACGTTGAAGAATAACGAGCGCTACATTATTCCAGAGCTCAAAGAATATGAAGACAAAGTATTGGGCAGTCAGAGCAAAGGGCTGGCTCTGGAAAAACAATTGTATGAACAGTTGTTTGACTTAACCGCGCCACACTTAGCCGAATTACAACAATTGGCTGCGCAACTTTCTGAATTGGATGTATTAAGTAATTTTGCCGAGCGCGCACTGACGCTGAATTATCAACAACCAACATTGGTGGCTGACACCGGCATTTCGATAGAAGCAGGCCGTCATCCGGTAGTCGAAACGGTCAGCAGCGAACCCTTTATTGCTAATCCACTCTTGATGCATGAACAGCGCAAAATGCTGTTAGTCACTGGCCCCAATATGGGCGGTAAATCGACCTATATGCGCCAGGCCGCGCTTATTGTGCTAATGGCTTATATCGGTAGTTTTGTGCCGGCACAAGCTGCCACTTTGGGGCCGATTGATCGGATCTTTACCCGCATTGGCGCCTCAGATGACTTGGCTTCTGGCCGATCGACTTTTATGGTTGAAATGACTGAAACGGCAACCATTTTGCACCACGCTACCGCTCAGAGTTTAGTGCTGATGGATGAAATTGGCCGTGGCACCAGTACCTATGATGGTTTGTCACTGGCCTGGGCCTGTGCCGATTATCTCGCGACCAAGTTACATGCATTAACGCTGTTTGCGACCCACTATTTCGAATTAACTGAACTAGCCAGTTTATTGCCAGGCGTGGTGAATGTGCATTTAGATGCAGTAGAACACGATGAACATATTGTGTTTATGCATCAGGTGCAAGATGGCGCCGCCAGTAAAAGTTATGGTTTGCAGGTTGCACAACTCGCTGGTGTACCGAAAAAAGTGATTCAGCAGGCAAAACAAAAGTTAGCGCAGCTAGAGCAAGGGACACCTGCACTGCCGGCTTCCTCAGCGTTACAAAGCTCAGTTTCACAACCGCAGCAACAAAGTTTGTTATTAGAAACGGCTGAACATCCGTTGCTGGATCAATTACGGCAATTAGCGGTGGATGATTTAACGCCACGACAGGCGTTAGAAATGTTGTATCAATTCAAACGCCAGTTGTAGGCACTACGATTTGTGACCAACATCTTTGATGTTGCATAGGCCGCGGTGAATCCCGCGGCAATTGAAGGTATCTGCAACTTCAAGGATGAAGGTCATAGAGGCATCACATCCACTGCCACTTCCAATAAATGCTCGCCCAGCCCTTGCAACACACCTTTGAGTGGCACCACATCGGCATAATCGCGGCCATAAGCCAATGTCAGATGGCGCTCATCTGGCAGCAAATTATTGGTGGGATCAAAATCGACCCAGCCCAATTCTGGATCAAACACCGCAAACCAGGCATGTGACGCATCCGCACCAACCAATCGTTCAAATCCATCCGGAGCTTGTGTTTCCAAATAGCCGCTGACATAACGGGCTGGCACGCCAACGGTTCGCAAACAGCTAATCGCTAACTGTGCAAAGTCCTGACAAACGCCCCGCCGGTGTTCCAGTACATCACTGACTGGGGTTATCACCGAGCTGAATTCTGGATCGTAGTGAAAGTCGTTAAAAATTAACGCAGTTAAAGCAGCCACATTTTCTAATACCGTCTTGGAAGGATTTTGCACTTGTTGCCACAAGTCGGCAGCCTCTGGCAATAATGGGATCATTCGACTGGCGACACGACATTGTTTGGCCAGCAAAAAATCACGACTTGCCTGGCTTTCCAATAAATTAGATTGATCAGCGGACTCACGTCGGCCACTCTCAACAGAATGTGGCTGCTGGGCCAAACACTGTTGCAACTGTGCAAACGAAGCACCTTTTGCCAACTGACTGCTTAAATTGCGCGGTAGTACTTCAACAATCGAAGACGACAGTACCGATAACTCCTGATGGGGCGGCTGTAAATGGATAAAATGCCGGACATTACCAAAACTATCGTGGTGCACATACAGACCACTGGCGGTGGGCGTCACTTGCAAGCTGCTTTGCGCAACCTGTTGATAGGGCAACTGTCTCGGTTGCAAACAAGCCAAGTTATAGCTGTTGGCGATAGGCTGCTGATACTGATAGCGGGTCAAATGACTAAGCTGATACTTCATGCGCGCTCCGCCTGTTGCCATGAGGCAAAGTATGTTTGGTCAAGTATTCGGGCTGAAATGAGATCATCAAAAACTCTGCCAGGCACTATGCTGCTGGGCATGATTAAAATACGACAAGGTAATACTGTCAGAGAGCTGTCGTAACCGATGCTGTAGTTGATTGAGTAGCATGCCTAAAGCGGGTGTGGCGTGCTGATCACTATCAAACAAACTTTGGGGATCGACCAACTGCAGTAAAGACACTAGTTCCAGCGAAATACGTTGCTCCGGACTAAGCATGGTTGAAGCGGCAAGCTGTGGTAATTTCGCGCATTGTCGCTGAATACGGGCGCATTGATAACCGACTGATCGCGGTGTTGTTTCATCGAGCAACAACAAATCGATAATCGCCAGTGGATGTAATTCACTGCGATATCGCCGCCGATAGGTCATTAAGGTATCAGCCATTCGCAACACCGCTTCCATTAACGCGGCACTGGTGGCAGGAGCTGGTTGTGGTGGCACAAACACAGTTTGCAGCAACGCCGAGGTTTGCAGCGCCCGCTCCAGATGTTGGCCAATATCCATCATCCGTAACGTCTGGGTGCGGCTCATGGTTTCATTATTCAAC
>JAHJNE010000576.1 GCA_018820995.1 Gammaproteobacteria bacterium
ACCGGTACTATCACCAGCCAACACCCAAAATCCGACAAAGCCCGGATCTGCCGGGTCTTCCACTGCCCACAATCCGACATAAGGCGCGGTGTACCACTCCGGCCAATCACAAATCACCCCATGTGGGATTTGCTGCGCTTTGACATAACTTTCGATGGCGGCAAACTGACTATCACACCAGGCCCAGTCTTGAGCATCATCCATTTCCATCGGGAATTCTCCGGTTTGTGGCCAGCTATTTGCTGTCCAGATTTGTCTTGCAAGGGGGCGGCTTTTTCATCAAGTGCTTTTATCAAGCACTTTCAGTAACTGCATTCATCAAATGTCTAGATAAAAAAACCAGCTGCATTCGTTGCGGCTATTGTCGGTGAGCAGCTCTTTGGCGGCAACTAAAGTTTGCTTTTGTTTATCTTCCGATCTGCCCTCAATAAAATTGAGGTCAGCCTTCCAAACAAGCAATTGGACGCCATCACAGCGCGGCGGCACACTGCCGATCTGCTTGCTGCTGCATCTTTTGCCGCAATGAGCGTGTCGCCGGCGACCTGGTCGGTTTCGTCGGTTTACCTTTAGTTTTAAGGAGAATGAAATTGATCCCAACTCAATATAGCCACTACGTATTTTCGTTTTTTATGTCGTTACTGATGTCCGGCATCATGTCGGGTTGCATCACTATCTTCAACCTCGGCTGGATAGCTGACTTGTGGCAAATTTGGCTGCAAGCCTGGGTCGGTGCTTTTGTCATCGCTTTTCCAACCATCGTATTGATCACCCCACTGGTGCGCAGGTTGGTGCTGGCGGTGGTCAAGCCAATTCAGGCGCAGGTTTGATTAAAACCAGCTTGTTTGTTGTATGCACTTTTGGAGAATAGAGATGATTGAATTACCTCAACTGCTGGCGGCGGTTGTTATTGGCAGCGGCGCAACAGCGGTGCTGGATCTATGGTCACTGCTGCTGAATAAAGTATTTAAAGTGCCGTCGTTAAACTTTTGTCTGGTCGGACGCTGGTTCAGCCTGATGCGCTTTGGTCAGTTCCGTCATCGCAAAATAACCAACGCTGCGGCGCAGCCTGCAGAATGCGCCCTTGGCTGGACAATGCACTACCTGACAGGCATGCTGTTTGCGCTACCATTGGTGTTGTTTGATGCGGGACTCGGCGCGGCACAATCGGCGGCGATTGGTGCAGTGGCTGCTGTTCAACCCAGTTTTTTTCTGGCGTTAGCACTTGGCATCAGCACCGTATTCTTCCCGTTTTTACTGATGCAACCGGCACTGGGCATGGGCGTCTTTGCGGCGAATACGCCAAAACCATGGCTGGCCCGTAGCAAAAGTATCGTCAGCCATGCGGTATTTGGCTGTGGTTTATATCTGACCGCTGTTGGCTATCAATATGCGCTGGGTATGGTTTTGGCGTAGCCAAAACCATCGGCAAATAAATAGTGATCGGATGTTATTTCGCAGGTGAAATGATGGATATTTATCAGCTCAAAACTTTTGTCACGGTAGCGCGGCAAGGTAGCATCACCCGCTCGGCGGAGTTGTTGTTCCTGAGTCAGCCAGCGATTAGTGCCCATATTAAAACGCTGGAAGACGAACTGGGGCTAAGTTTGTTTGAGCGAACACCGCGTGGCATGAGCCTGACCACGCAGGGTTTGGCGTTGCTGACAAAAGCTGAACAGTTGCTGGCACTGCATCAGGAAATTAAGACTGATGCCAGGCAATTGAGCGGCCAGCTAAGTGGGCGAGTCCGGCTCGGTTCCAACCGCAGTCCCAGTGCCCAAGTGCTGAGCAAGCTGTTGACGCAATTGGCAGAACGTTGTCCGCAGCTGGAAGTTAGCCTGGAATATGGCAGTGCTGTGGAAATCGTCGATGCGATTCGCATGGGCCGGATTGATGCCGGTTTTTATACCGCTGACCCATTGGAGAGCGCCGGGTTACAACAAATCGAAGTGGACAGTTTTGGTGTTTATCTGGCTGCGCCGCCCGGTTGGGTTCACGCAGAGGGCGCGCCAGACTGGCAGCAGATTAGTCGGTTACCATGGATTTGTCCGGCGACGAACACTTGTTGTGGCCGATTAGCGGAGCAGCTTTTTGTAGAGCATGGCTTTCGTCCGGCGAAAATTATTCATGTTGATCAAGAGCACGTCACCCGTACCCTAGTTGCCGGCGGCGTCGGACTGGGATTGTTGCACCAGCCCACAGCATTGGACGCGCAACAAAAAGCCGAACTGGTATTGCTCGGCCCACCATTGCAGCAAGTACAGGTCTGGTTTGGCTTTTTGTCGAATCGGCAACAAGAACCGTTATTGCTGGCGCTGCTAAACGCGGTGCAGCAGACTGCTGACACTTCAGACCCGCACTAATCAGGTTCGCTTTAGGGTATTGCCTAGCGGCGGTATTTGTAAGGCATTCTTCACTAAAAACCGCCACCAATGCTGAATGTTTACATCGCTTCCAGACTTTTACCGCGGGTTTCTTTGATGTATTTCACCACAAAGAAAATGCTGATCAAGGCAGAAAAGGTGTAAAAACCATAAGCACCTGCCAGACCGACTGAGCCCAGTAAAATAGGGAAGGTCATGGTAATGGCAAAATTGGCAATCCACTGCGCGCTGGCAGCAACGGCCAATGCCGCACCGCGGATGCGATTGTTAAAAATCTCACCCAGTAACACCCAGACCACCGGACCCCAGCTTAGGCCAAAAAACACCACAAATAAGTTGGCCGTGACCAGCGCCACTGTGCCCATAGTTTCGGTCAATGCCAGCTTGCCAGCGGCATCAAAGCCAGCAGTGCCAAAAATTAGCGTCAGCACCGCGAGGCTGACAAACATGCCAATACTGCCAACCAACAACAGTGGTTTGCGGCCCACTTTGTCAATCAATGCGATGGCGATAAAGGTCGAGGCGATATTGGTGGTGCCGGCTAACACATTGATAAACAATGATTGTGACTCATCAAAACCGGCTGCTTGCCACAGTTCAGCACCGTAATAAAACACCACGTTAATACCAACAAATTGTTGGAATACCGAAAGCGCGATACCAACCCAAATGATCGGATGTAACCGACTGCTGCCCTTGATAAACAAATCAGCAATGCTTGGTTTTTGATTGCCGTTTAGCGATTGGCTGACTTCGGCAATTTGTTGATCTTCGCTACCGGCCTGAATG
>JAHJNE010000577.1 GCA_018820995.1 Gammaproteobacteria bacterium
ACACTGATTAGCCAAGCGCTGGAGCGTCATGATTACGTGGTCGCACGGGCTGCTGATATCTTATGTTTACGCCGTACCACTTTGGTCGAAAAAATGCGTAAATATAATCTCGGTCGCGATGATTTTGATAGTGCGGATTGAGTGGGTGTCAAAATTTTGGCAAAAAATATACACCTAAGATGCTGAATTTTATCTAATATTTTGATGGCACACTTTGTGCTTATAACCGTTAGTGTCAAAGACTAACGGAGATCACCATGACCAGTTTCGCCCCCCAGGCATCAGCGCTTGTTAGCACTAACCGTGCCGACAGTTATCAGCCGCTGTTCGAACTTGCCGTGCTTGATCCCCTGACTTGCCAAGCACCTGCCAGTTTAGTTTCCGCTGCAGTGATTGCGTGGCCAAAAGTAGTGAAACCGACGAACGAACTGCATCTAAGCTATACGACGACTGAACAAGCTGAATTATCCCGCTTACAACATTTATTAAAGGTGCTGCCGACCGGCGTGCTTGTTTTGGACGAACGTGGTTTTGTGCAACAAGCCAATCCAGTCGCGGTGTCAATGTTAGGTGAACCTCTAACGGGACAGCGCTGGCTTGATATCATTACCCGCAGTTTCCGGCCCCGCAGTGACGATGGAATGGAAGTTTCTTTGCATGATGGCCGTCGGGTGCAACTGGCTATTACGTCATTGCAACCTGAACCAGGCCAACTCATCGTCTTGACTGATTTGACCGAAACCCGACAATTACAAAGCCGGGTTGCCCACTTACAACGATTGTCTGCGCTCGGCAAAATGATGGCGTCTTTAGCGCATCAAATTCGCACGCCGTTATCGAGCGCAATGCTCTATGCGCAAAACCTGACGAATCAAAAGCTCGATAGCAATGCCCGCCAGCAATTTCAATACAAATTACTCAATCGGCTGCAAGACTTAGAGCTGCAGGTCAACGATCTGCTGTTATTTGCCCGCTCTGGTCGTGAACAACAAGTGCAGCGCTTATCGATGCAACAATTGTTGAGCGAAGTCTATCAATCTGTTGAAGCCATGGTGCAACAGCAGAACGGTGAATTGGTGGTCGAGCTACCGGAACCAGATTTACCGGTACTTGGCAATCACACCGCACTTTGCGGCGCGGTTGGCAATTTGATTCAAAATGCCTTGCAACATGCCGGACCCGGCGCGCGGATTGAAGTGTCTGCGATAGCCCACAGCGATGGCCAGTTGTTGACCTTGGCGGTTGAAGATCGTGGTCCCGGAGTGCCGGAACATTTACAACAACAAATTTTTGACCCCTTTTTTACCACACGTAGCAATGGCACCGGACTAGGTTTGGCGGTCGTGCAAGCGGTGGCGAATTCCCATAACGGCCAAGTTCGTTGCGTCACCGGTAAGTTTGGTGGTGCGCGATTTGAAATGATTTTACCGGTTTACCATCAGTCGCCAATCGCGACAAATTCAACTGAGGAGCAGCACAATGCAGCACACTAAAATTCTGGTGGTGGAAGATGACGCCGGATTGCGTGAAGCACTGGTCGATACATTAAGCCTGGCACTATATCAGGTGATTGCTGCCGACAGTGCTGAGCAGGCGATGCAGTTGCTCAAACAACACAAAATCAGACTGGTCATTAGTGACGTGCAGATGGGCGGAATTTCCGGGCTTGAATTGCTGAAGTCGATCAAACTGAATTATAACAATATTCCAGTATTGATGATGACGGCGTATGCCACGGTCAATGATGCGGTACAGGCGATCCGGCTTGGGGCTGTTGATTATTTGGCCAAACCATTTTCCCCTCAAGTGCTGGTCAACATGGTCAGTCGTTATGTGCCACTCGATGAAGTTGCCGCATTTGAACCTATTGTTGCAGCACCCATCAGTCAACAGCTGGTTAAACTTGCAGCAAAAGTAGCTCGTTCTGACGCTAGCGTAATGGTACTTGGGCCGAGCGGTTCAGGGAAAGAAGTACTGGCGCGGTATATTCATCAACAATCTCCACGCCATGAAGGACCCTTTATTGCGATTAACTGCGCTGCTATTCCGGAGAATATGCTGGAGTCGACGTTGTTCGGCTACGAAAAAGGCGCTTTTACCGGTGCTATTCAGGCCTGTCCCGGCAAATTTGAACAAGCCCAACATGGCACTATTTTACTGGATGAAATCAGTGAAATGGACTTAAACCTGCAGGCAAAGTTACTGCGGGTACTCCAAGAACGAGAAGTTGAACGGCTGGGTAGCCGCAAAACGATCAAATTAGATGTCCGTGTAATAGCCACCAGTAACCGCGATTTGCGTCAAACTGTGCAGCAGGGGTTATTTCGGGAAGATTTGTTCTATAGGTTAAATGTTTTCCCATTAACCTGGTCTGCGCTATCTGAGCGAATTGAAGATGTGTTGCCATTGTGCAGGCATTTATTGGAACGCCATTGTCAGCAGCAAGGGGAGCCGGTGCCGAATCTGACGGCTGCGGCGCAGCGTAAATTGCTACAACATGATTGGCCTGGCAACGTCCGTGAACTTGATAATGTGATGCAACGTGCTCTCATTGTACATACAGCGCCTGATATTACGGCTGAGGATATCTTGCTGGAGCTGAGTGCTGGTGCGACAGATTGGCAGGGCGATGCTTCGGCGGCACTTTCGCAAGATCCGGATTTAAGTG
This sequence comes from Gammaproteobacteria bacterium, assembly GCA_018820995.1. GTDB lineage: Bacteria > Pseudomonadota > Gammaproteobacteria > Enterobacterales > Alteromonadaceae > Pararheinheimera. The sequence goes on from JAHJNE010000577.1 coordinate 2,669, forward strand.
CATTTAAATCTGAAGTCTACGAGCAAGAGCACCGCATTATTCTTGAAACGATGCGAGCCTGTGCCAACAGGCGCAAAGATGTCGCTGAAAAGCTAGGCATTAGCGCCAGAACACTGCGCTATAAATTGGCGCGGATGCGCGAATCCGGTATTCAGTTGCCTGCTTAAACGAATATTTGATTGCTCACTGAAGCGGATCGCCCTGATCCGCTTTGTTTTTATATTTTACACGGACTTCTTTAAGCTCATGTGCAAGTACCCGTCAACTTATTCTGCGATGCTTCAGAAGTGCAGCGGTAACTTCTTGAGAAATCAACCAATACTCCAGAGGTTGTCAGCTTTTTGACACACAATTTGTTGCATAAGCTATTGAAGTTAAAGCTGAAAATAGTGGCACGGCTTGTGCTTTAACTGTTTATTCAGGTTTTAGCCATCGCGATAGGTAAACAACAATGGACATTAAAGGCGCCGCTTTATTTCAGGAAATGCAGTCGTATGCCAGCCAGGCACGCAATATTTCCAATGATATCCGCCCGCAGGACATGCAGATCAATAACAGCAGTCAATCGGACTTTTCCAGTTTATTGAAAAATGCCATCGATAATGTCAATGGTTTACAAAAGAACAGCGTTCAGCTGGCAACAGCTGTGGAAATGGGCGATCCGAATGTGTCATTGGCGCAGGCGATGATCGCCGGCCAAAAATCCTCGATTGCCTTTGAAGCGACAGTCCAAATTCGAAATAAGCTGGTTGAAGCTTATAAAGAAGTTATGTCGATGCCGGTGTAAGGGGAAATAAACTGTGGCTGAATCTACCTCAACTGAACTGACATTAAGTAGCAACGACTTTGGCGATGCGCCGGTTGCTGATCAAAGTCAGCAGGAACAAAAATCAGGCTTTTTAGGCTCGATGGGTGGCATGGATATCGTTCGACAAGTTACGCTCATTGTCGCTTTAACCATCTGTATCGCAATCGCCATTTTAATCATCTTATGGGCCCGTGAACCTGA
>JAHJNE010000067.1 GCA_018820995.1 Gammaproteobacteria bacterium
GCTGGAGTTTGCTTATAGTCAAGCGCCTGCAACGATGAAAGGCACTATTACCAGTTTCTGGAATTTGTCAGTGACGGTGGGTAATCTGTGGGTGTTGCTGGCAAATAACAGCATTAAAACCCAGGCTGTGACAGCACAAGTTACGCAAAGCGGTTTGAGTGAGACGGCATTTCTGATGTTTTTCTTTGCCGCGTTTGCACTCTTGGCTGCGGCTATATTTGCGCTTTATGCCAAACGTTATCAAATGCAGGATAATTACCGACCTGTGTGGTGATATAACGCGATAATGTCAGTGAACGATGTTTCGCAGTACAATCAATAAAGCCACCCGCAGGTGGCTTTATTGTTTAGAGAAAAATTAGACGTTAAACAGGAAGTGCATCACGTCACCGTCTTTACAGACGTAGGTTTTACCTTCCACTTTCAGTTTACCTGCTTCTTTGGCACCGGCTTCACCTTTACAGGCAATGAAGTCATCAAATGCGACAACTTGCGCGCGGATAAAACCACGTTCGAAGTCGGTGTGGATCACGCCAGCCGCTTGTGGTGCCGTGGCGCCAACCGGAATGGTCCATGCGCGAACTTCTTTTACACCAGCGGTGAAGTAGGTGTGCAGGTTTAACAGTGAATAACCACCGCGGATCACCCGGTTCAAACCTGGTTCTTCTAAGCCCATCGACTCTAAAAACTCAGCTTTTTCTTCATCTTCTAGCTCAGCAATTTCTGATTCAATCGCGGCACAAATCGACACCACAATAGCGCCTTCTTTGGCGGCGATTGCTTTTACCACATCTAAGTGCGGGTTATTTTCAAAACCATCTTCCAGCACGTTCGCAATGTACATCGTTGGTTTGATGGTTAAGAAATTCATGTACGAAACTAAAGCTTTTTCATCATCAGATAAATCAAGCTGACGTAAAGTCAGGCCTTCTTCCAGATGTTTTTTGATTTTTTCCAGCACTTCGATTTCAGCTTTTGCGTCTTTATCGCCCGCTTTGGCTTTTTTGCTGACACGGTAAATGGCTTTATCAGCACTATCCATATCTGATAACACCAATTCCATATTGATGGTATCGATGTCGTCAGCCGGATCTATTTTATTGGCAACGTGGATAATATTTTCATCTTCAAAACAACGCACGACGTGGCCAATGGCGTCTGTTTCACGGATGTTCGCCAGGAATTTGTTGCCCAGGCCTTCGCCTTTTGAAGCGCCTTTCACCAAGCCTGCAATATCCACAAATTCCATCGTGGTTGGTAAAATACGTTGTGGATTGACGATTTCAGCCAGCTGTTGCAAGCGAGGATCCGGCACCGGAACCACCCCGGTATTGGGTTCAATAGTACAAAACGGGAAGTTGGCCGCTTCAATGCCTGCTTTGGTCAACGCGTTGAATAAAGTAGATTTACCGACGTTTGGTAAACCAACGATGCCACATTTAAAACCCATGAGATGATCCTTTGTACTGATGCAGGCACTTACCTGCTGCTGTATATCGTGCTGAGAAAGTTAACTTCTCAGTGCTTGCCGCGACGTTTACCGGTCATTTGATGATCAAATTAAACTACGGCTTTAAAACTATGGAGTCTATGCTGGGCTTTCACCAGATCTTGCTGTTGCCAGAGCTCAAAACAGCGCAGACTTTCATCCAACGCGTCATCTATCAGCTTCTGTTCGCTTTGCGGGGCTTTGCCCAGCACGTACCCTGTGACTTTGTCTTTATGACCCGGGTGGCCGATGCCCAGTCGCAGGCGATAGAAATTCGGATTATTGCCAAATTTAGCCATGATATCTTTCAAGCCGTTATGTCCGGCATGACCACCAGCGAGTTTGAACTTGGCAATACCTGGTTCCAGCGCCATTTCGTCATGCGCGACCAGAATATGCTCGGGTGGAATTTTGTAAAACTGCGCCATTGCCAGAACTGCTTTGCCGCTTAAGTTCATAAAGGTCGTTGGTACCAATAATTTGATTTCTCGGCCTTCGAACAGGAACTTGCCGGTCAGACCATAAAATTTGGCTTCGGTTTTGAGAGATGTATTAAAACGACGGGCCAGTTGTTCCACGAACCACTGGCCTGCGTTATGACGTGTATTGCTGTATTCGGGGCCCGGATTTCCCAGGCCCACGACTAACTGAATTGCTTCAGTCATTATTACTCAGCAGCGTCTTCTGCTTTACCAGCTGGTTTGTTTACAGAAACAACCGCGTGGTCATGGCCAGGGCCTTTAGCCAGTTCAGCGATAACTACGCCAGCTGGAACTTTCAGGTCTGTTAAGTGCAGAGTCACACCCACTTCAACATCAGCTAAATCCACTTCGATGAATTCAGGTAAGTTTTGTGGCAGAACAGTGATAGCAAGTTCGTTCATATGGTGAGCAACGATGCCACCTTTCTTCGCTGCAGCAGCTTCGTTGATGAAGTGTACAGGAACAACAGTGTGCAGTTCATGACCAGCTTCTACACGTTGGAAATCCACGTGAGTTACTTTTGGTTTGAACGGGTGACGTTGCATTGCTTTAACGATTGCTTTCACTTCTTCACCGCCGACGTTGATAGTCAGGATGTGTGTGTAGAAACCTTCGTTGGCTTGTGCCTGGATCAGTTTGTTGTGCTCCAACGTGATTGATACAGGGGCTGCAGAGCCACCGTAGATGATTGCTGGAACTTTGTCCGCGTGACGCAGGCGGCGGCTCGCACCTTTCCCCAGGTCGTTACGAACTTCAGCATTTAACGTGTAAATGGCGTTAGACATGTTTATCTCCAAAAATGAATTGCTCTGGTTTCCGCGACCAGAAAACCAGAAAGAAGCTTCTTCCGGCTGGCGGAAAAAAGCGCGACATAATAGCACCGGGGTCAAAGCGCTGCAAATGAAAAAGGCGCCGATGGCGCCTTTTGTCAGAGTCGGTGAAACAAAGTCAATTGAAGCGTGGTAAACCGCAGTCAATCGATGCTTGTTGCAACCTTAATCAAACATGGACGAAATGGATTCTTCGTTGCTGATCCGGCGAATACACTCGGCCATCATTTCACTTAGCGTCAACTGTCTTACTTTGCTGACGGCGCGCATTTCTGCAGATAATGGGATGGTATCGGTGACAATTAATTCATCTATGACAGAGTTGGCGATGTTTTCAGCAGCGTTGCCAGAGAATACCGGGTGCGTCGCATAAGCAAACACGCGACGGGCGCCTTGTTCTTTTAATGCTTCGGCTGCTTTACACAAAGTACCGCCGGTGTCGATCATGTCATCAACAATAATACAGTCGCGATCTCTCACGTCACCAATGATATGCATCACTTGTGCGACGTTGGCTTTTGGACGGCGTTTGTCGATAATCGCTAAATCGGCGTCATTCAGCAATTTGGCAATCGCGCGGGCACGCACGACACCACCGATATCCGGAGAAACCACGACCGGCGCCTGGAATTCGCGCTTGCGCATATCATCCAGCAGCACTGGTGATGCGAATACGTTGTCCACTGGTACGTCGAAGAAGCCCTGAATTTGCTCAGCATGCAGGTCAACAGTCAGCACGCGGTCAACACCAACGCTTGATAAGAAGTCAGCCACAACTTTTGCGGTAATGGGTACCCGGGCTGAACGGACACGACGGTCTTGGCGAGCGTAACCGAAATAAGGGATGACTGCAGTAATACGGCCAGCAGAGGCACGACGCAGGGCATCTACCATCACAATGAGTTCAATCAGATTGTCGTTGGTCGGGGCGCAGGTAGACTGGATAATAAAAACGTCCGATCCACGGACGTTTTCATTAATTTGCACACTGACTTCTCCATCGCTGAATCGGCCGACTTCGGCGTCGCCCAGCTTGATATACAAGCGGCTGGCAATTTTCTTGGCGAGTTCTGGTACGGCATTACCAGCGAATATCTTCATGTCGGGCACGGTAGGATCCTCAGGGCGGTTTTGAGTCCGGTTAAAATCTTTAGGCGGGTAAACCCGCCTTCACGTTATTCGGCATGTTCCAACGCGGCCAACAATGGCGACCGGTTGACCCCTCGCGCGACAAAACCACGGCAGTTCGGTGGTAAATCGGCAAGGGCTCGACGAGCACTGATTTCGTCCGGGAATTCAGCGAATAAACTGGCACCAGTACCCGTCATTCGAGACGGCGCGTATTCTACCAACCACTGTAAGGTTATTGCAACCAGCGGATAGAGTCGTTCTACCAGTGCCTGACAGTCATTGTGAAAGTCCTGAGACAAGTCTGAGTTTAGTACATCAGCCGCTGAAATGACTGGGCTATTGCGGATTAAATCCGGATGGGTGAACACTTCAGCAGTACTAACATGGCAAGCTGGCGTGACAACCAGATAGGTTTTTTCCGCCAGTGTCAGTGGTTGCAGTTGTTCGCCAACACCTTCGGCGAAGGCGGTGTAGCCTTCGACAAACAACGGCACATCAGCCCCCAGTTTTAGGCCAATAGCGGCCAATTCGGCCACCGATAAATTTAATTGCCACAATGTATTAAGCGCATGGAGCGTTGTGGCCGCATCAGAAGAACCGCCACCTAAACCGCCACCCATAGGTAGATTTTTCTGCAAAAAGATATCAAC
>JAHJNE010000578.1 GCA_018820995.1 Gammaproteobacteria bacterium
TGCTTTAACCACCTTACTGGCGTCGGAATTCGGCACTCAAATAGACCAGAGTAAAATTGTGATGGCCGGTCACTCTTATGGCGCGAACACCTCAATGTTGCTGATCGGCGCCAAAGTAGAACGCTCTGAGCAACTACCATCACTGCGTGATCCACGCTTTAGTGCTGCCATCTTAATTTCGGCACCGCCGTTTTATGATGGTGAACCGTTGTCACAAGTACTGGCCGCAGTGACAGTGCCTACTTTGCACATCACCAACACCATGGATGAAATCAATGTGCCGGGATATCACTCCGATCCTGCCGATCGCATTGATGTGTATCAGGCGATGGGCGGCAGTTATAAAGTGTTGGCGGTATTCCATGGCGGAAATCACAATATTTTTTCCGGTCGTCGGCAAAAACCTGAGCTGGCCATTCAGGCGCAGGTGCTGCAGGCTGCAACACAAAGCTTGTCAGCATCTTTTGTGACAAGTTTGTTTTTCCAGGATCCAAGAGCGCTGCAGCAGTGGCAATTGCAACATCACTCTCTGCTGGCCAGATTTGAGCAAAAAGCGACAACCACTGCAGCAGGTCAAAATATGGCGTTATCGTCACTTGTACAATAGGTCTAACACGTTGTCTGCAATGAACAGCAGCCCACTGCAAATGGGCCGCAACTTAAACGGAGCGTTTAAGCGATAGCGTACGCTAGATAAGCTGCAGCTTTTTAAGTTCTTGTTCGATAGCACTAAGATCTGCACCACGGATCACTTTGTTACCAATCAAAATTTGCGGGACACCATCTGCATCGAGTGATTGAAAAAGTTGTTGAATTGTTGGATCTGATGATTCGATATCCCGATTTTCAAAAACTACATTATGTTGATGCAGATAGTTTTTAACTTTCTGGCAATAGTTACACCAGCTTGCCGAATATAGAATTAGTGCTTTGTCAGTGGTCGCGAAATGGGCCGAAGTCTCCATCTCAAAAATGGAGTTTGGCCGATTCAGATGTTGCCAAGCATAAAGAGCGCCGATCCCCATTGAAAAGCCAAGGAGTGTCATCAGGATATAAGTGCTGAATACTTTGAAAATATGTTGATTCATTTGGTCTCGCCCGTGAAGAAGTACTATATGGCGCCTTACCGCCCCATATAGTACTTTGCAAAAGTTTCTTATGAACGCATTCGCTGTTATTGCGGTGTGCCACAGCCCCATTTACATAATTGCAGGTGTCGGCTGCAGGTCGCTGCTGGGCCACCACCGGCTAGGCAAATCTTCGATTTTTTATGACAATCGAGAATACATTCTTCATAAGGCGAAAAATCTGAAGCAAAGCTGAAAAAAGCCACGCCAAGACCGGCACCAAAGGCTAGTGATTTAATTAAATTATTGATTTTCATCTTAATTCCTTATTTTTGATGTTTCGAGTGCAACGCTTCGAACAAGGCTGATAATTTTGGATAACTTTCAGTTGTGTGCTCAATTTTTAATAAGGGCTCTCCAAAAACCGACGCATTCACCAGTACAGGCTGGAGTTTTCGTCATGACAATATTTGTTAGAATCGATCGTTAAAAACCATGCCAGTTGAAAGTTAATTGAACTATCAAACCTCGAGGATGATATTGGTGAGATTAAGCTTGGGATTACGTGATGATAAAATGATAAATCGCTGATAATTAAGTTACTTCGTTTATCATCTTAATAGCATTAGAGGCATTTAAAGTGTATTAAATCTTGAAAAATTATGATTTATTTACATTTTGATACCGAAAAATTCAGCAAACGCCAGTGAGTTCTGGTAATTTTTTCAACGATTAAATCATTGATGAGGAATTTGTCATGGCGATTGCAAACACAGGCGTAAAAATTGAAGATCGACCGCTGGATCAGGTTCGGCAAGAGGCCATCGATCAGCTGATTGTGAATTACAGCCATGGCATTATTTCAGTGGAAGCCTTTGAACGGCGCTTGGATATTGCTAGCGACGCGACACATCATCAAGCATTAATCGATGTGGTGGCTGATTTAAGCCTGTTGCCTGATGAGCAATATACAGAGCAGCGACAAAAGAGTTTTTCACCAAGTTATCAATCCGGCAATGACACTAGCAACGACAAAATTATGTGTATTCTGTCGTCGAATCAGCATCGGGGCAAATGGCTGGTACCCGCTGAAGTCCATGTAATTAACGTCTTAGGCTCGGTTGAACTGGATTTTTCTGAAGCTATTTTTCAACACCAACATGTAGTGATTAAAGTAAATAACTGGCTGAGTAGCCTGAATATTTTGGTTCCGGAGCAGGTCAGTGTGGTCTCCAATATGTTTAATGTTGTGGGAAGTTCAACCCATAGGCCGACATCGGCTGCAGATCTCCAAGGGCCAAAAATTGTGATTGAAGGTTATTCAATCTTGGGATCTTTGGAAGTCTCCGTAAAAAGAACTATGAAAGAAAAACTAAACGCTTTTGCATCGCAATGTCGAGAAATGATGGGACTGAACAAGATTCCATAAAGGTTCTATTGCTTTCACCGAGGTTTAATTTACTTAGCGAAATCTATATCTCTTGCAGTGCTGTCTGCTGTTGTGCAGTAGTGAAACGTTAAGAGAATGCCCGGCGAGTCCGGGCATTTTTCGTAAAAGCCGCTTTAAACAGCTAAATAATCCAGCATCCCCTCAGCCGCTTTCCGGCCCTGGGCAATAGCCGTCACCACTAAATCCGAACCGCGTACCATATCACCACCGGCAAAAATCTTTTGCTGGTTGGTTTGCAGTGGGAACAGGCTCTCTTCGCTGGCGACAACCCGGCCTTTACCATCAAGTTCAATCCCTTTGTCTTGCAGCCATTTTGGTGGGCTTGGTTGGAAACCAAAGGCGATGATCACAGCATCGGCAGCCAGCACTTGTTCTGAGCCTGGCACCGCTTCGGCGGAGCGACGGCCTTTAGCATCTGGTGCACCAAGGGCAGTGGAGATCACTTTGACACCACAGGCATGACCCGCGTTATTAAGTTCAATCCCCAGTGGTTGCAGGTTGAACATAAACTCAACCCCTTCTTCGCGGGCGTTTTGCACTTCTTTACGCGAACCTGGCATATTGGCTTCATCACGGCGATACGCACAAATTACTTTGCTGGCGCCTTGACGAATGGCGGTGCGTACGCAGTCCATCGCCGTGTCACCACCGCCTAACACCACCACGTTTTTGCCTTTCATATCAACAAATTGGTGCTCGGTTTGCCAGCCCATCAGGTTGTTAATGTTACCAATCAAATAAGGCAAGGCTTCATAAACACCTGGCGCTTGTTCGTTGGCAAGACCACCCGCCATTGGCGTATAAGTACCCAACGCTAAAAATACCGCATCGTAGTCTTCTAACAAACTGTCGAAGCTGACATCCACACCAACAGTGGTATTGAGGCGAAATTCGATGCCCATTGCCGTGAAAATTTCGCGACGTAATTGCATGACGCCTTTTTCCAGTTTAAAAGGGGGAATGCCAAAAGTCAGCAGGCCACCAATTTCCGGATATTTATCAAATACCACCGGTGTTACGCCGTTGCGCACCAACACGTCAGCACAAGCGAGTCCGGCTGGGCCTGCACCAATCACCGCCACTTTTTTATCGGTTTTCACCACGGCCGATAAATCTGGTCGCCAGCCCATTTCAAAGGCTTTGTCGGTGATGTATTTTTCAATTGAACCGATGGTAACTGCGCCAAAACCTTCGTTAATGGTGCAAGCGCCTTCGCACAACCGGTCTTGTGGGCAAACCCGGCCACA
>JAHJNE010000579.1 GCA_018820995.1 Gammaproteobacteria bacterium
AAACGAAGTTGTTTCCTAAAACTACATCCAGTGTAGCCGCTCACAGCGAAATATTGCAGCGATGCTTTTGATTTTAAGCTGTTTTTACAAAATTCAGCCGCCACTCGCCAAGCATATTACCGAAAATAGCCTGCATCCGCCAAAAACAATAAACCCGGTAAATACCGGGTTTATTGTTTTAAATTGGCCAACTGCTCTGTAACGAGCAACAGCCTTTACTTATTCTTCGCTATCTTCGTCGTCTTCGAACTCGCCGTCTTCACCTTCAAAATAGGTGCCCCAGCCGTCATATTCGATCCCGAATTTGCGGGCTAAGGCTTCTAGTTTAATCGCGTCTGCAGTGATCGCAGCACCATCTAAAGATTGCTCACGAATGGCGTCAAATACCCAGGCGTTGCCGCCATCTTCGAATTCAACTTCTTCAGCGTCAGTCACTTCATAACCAAGTTTGAATACTTCAACTGCTAACTTTTCCAGCTTGGCAAAGTCTTCATCGTAAAAGTGATGTTCAATGGTGTATTCGGCATCCGGATCGCTGCCATCTTCTAACAAAGCGGCGATGGTGTCATTGGTAAATTCTTCCCAGTTTTCCATTAGGATTTTCCTGAAGCTGTAGATGTAGCGGCAGTGTAATCGCTCGCTAACTCGCTATCAAGTGCTGCAATTTTCTGTTCCATCAGGCTACGCACCTGTTGTGCGACTTCGCGCACCGGTACCGCAAAATCTTCTGGTGATAGCGGCGGTAAGAATTCGATAATCACGGTGCCGTTATTCCAGCGGTTTAAGTTAATTTTGCCTTGGGTCGTGCTCATGCAAATCGGCACGACCGGCACCCCAGCCTGCTGCGCAATGTGAAAGGCACCGGTTTTAAAAGGCAACAAGCCGCGACCATAACTGCGGGTGCCTTCCGGAAACACCCACACCGACACTTTATCTTTGTTGATCCGCTCCACCGCACCTTGCATGGCACCTACAGCACGGTTTTTATTCTTACGGTCAATCAAAATATTACCGCTGAGCCAATACAATTGGCCAAAAAACGGGATAAATTTCAGACTTTTTTTACCAATAGTCACGGTCCCGCTAATAAGCGCACCGCTGATGGTAAACAAATCGTAGTTATTCTGATGGTTGGCGACAAACACACATGGCATCGCTTCTGTCACAGCAGCTGGCTGGCGTATTTCTACCTTTACTCCAAAAATCCAACAGGCTTTCCCATACCAGTGCGAGAACAATCCGACATTATCGCGATGAAATGGCCGCACCAGACAAATCAACAAACCGATGGTGGACGCTACGATAATAAACAACACCAGCAACACTAAACGAATTAAGGCAAGCACACCAAACCCTCAGCAATGAAAAAGCCGCTTAGTATAGCGGCTTCTTTTCAACGTTCTGGTTTGATCTGTGACAAAACCAGTTCAATCGAGAATAGAACACTTTCAACGAAGATGGTTGACCGTGCCTTATTCCGCAGTGGACTCTAATTCGCCCACCAGCAATTCATCAATCCGTTGCAAACCACGCGGTAACTTATTCCCGCGCCGGCCACGTTCACCAACATAATGGGCTAAATCGCTGGCTTTTATCGTCATTTTCCGTTTGCCTGCGACCAACGTAATACCGGAATCAGCGGGCACCACCGCCAGTAACTTCACGAACTCTTCGCGTGAAGCAGACCTTGCTGATGGGATACTGATGATCTTGTTGCCTTTGCCTTTACTGAGTTTTGGCAGCTCAGCTATCGGGAACACTAACATCCGACCTTCGTTTGAAATCGCCACGACCTGGTCCGTTTCCGGATGTTTAATTGGTAACGGCGTCAACACCTTGGCTCCGGTTGGCAATGACAACAATGCTTTACCGGCTTTGTTTCGGCTGAGTAAATCAGCAAAGCTAGCGACAAAACCATAACCGGCATCACTTGCTAACAACAATTGTTGATTGTCATCAGCCATCAGCACGTGTTCAAAGTTTTCTCCCGCTACCAGTGTAAAGCGACCTGTCAGAGGTTCACCCTGCCCACGGGCTGAAGGTAAATCATGGGCTTCAGCCGCAAAGCTGCGGCCACTGGAGTCGATAAAAGCTGCATATTGATTGCTGCGACCACAGGCCGACGATTTATAACCATCACCAGCTTTGTATTGCAGACTGTTGCCATCAACATCATGCCCTTTGGCACAACGCACCCAGCCTTTATCTGACAGAATGACCGTCACAGCTTCGCTTGGTAATAACTCTTTCTCGCTTAAGGCTTTCGCTTCACCACGTGCCACAATCGGACTACGGCGGTCATCACCGTATTTGAGCGCATCCGCTTCTAACTCATCACGAATAAGCTTGGTCAGCTTTTTCTCGGAGCCTAAGATGCTTTGCAGCTTGTCACGCTCTTTAGAGAGTTCGTCCAATTCACCACGAATTTTCATTTCTTCGAGTTTGGCCAAATGCCTTAATTTCAACTCGAGGATGGCTTCGGCTTGACGTTCCGTGATCCCAAAATGCGCCACTAATACCGGTTTTGGTTCGTCGTTTTGCCGAATAATGCGGATCACTTCATCAATGTTTAAAAAGGCAATTAGCAAACCTTCCAACACATGGATCCGATCCAGCACTTTATCGAGACGATACTGCAAACGCCGACGCACCGTATCACGGCGGAAAATCAGCCATTCGCTGAGAATTTCCAGCAGGTTTTTCACCCGCGGCCGTTGATCCAGTCCCAAAATATTCAGATTCACCCGATAGGATTTTTCCAAATCGGTGGTTGCGAATAAATGCTGCATCAACTGTTCAACATCAATCCGATTTGAACGAGGCACAATCACAATCCGGGTTGGACTTTCGTGATCAGATTCATCCCGTAAATCCGATACCATTGGCAGCTTCTTCGCATTCATCTGCGCGGCGATTTGCTCCAGCACTTTTGAACCCGAAGTCTGATGCGGCAAAGCAGTGATGATAATGTCACCATCTTCCTGAGTATAAATGGCGCGCATCCGCACGGATCCACGGCCAGTTTCATAGATGCTTTGTAATTCGTGTTTTGGTGTGATGATTTCGGCATCGGTCGGATAATCCGGACCTTGCACATGCTGCAGTAAATCTGTCACTGATGACGTAGGATTATCCAGCAAATGACAAGCTGCCGCCGCGATTTCACGCACGTTATGCGGTGGAATATCGGTGGCCATGCCCACCGCAATACCGGTAATACCGTTCAGCAGAATATGCGGCAAACGCGCTGGCAGCATTTTTGGCTCTTCCAGCGTGCCATCAAAGTTAGGCAACCAATCGACCGTGCCCTGCCCCAACTCGCTTAACAGTAACTCACTGAATTTCGATAACTTTGCTTCGGTATAACGCATCGCGGCAAAGGATTTTGGATCATCCGGTGCCCCCCAGTTCCCTTGACCATCCACCAATGGATAACGGTAAGAAAACGGCTGGGCCATCAAGACCATTGCTTCATAACAAGCGCTGTCACCATGCGGGTGGAACTTACCCAGCACATCACCGACGGTACGCGCCGATTTTTTGAACTTAGCCAGATGCGACAGACCTAGTTCGGACATCGCATAGATAATACGCCGTTGTACCGGTTTGAGCCCGTCACCAATATGTGGCAAGGCCCGATCCATAATGACGTACATCGAATAGTTCAGATACGCTTCTTCGGTAAAACGCCGTAACGGCATTTGCTCTTGCCCGTCCGGA
>JAHJNE010000580.1 GCA_018820995.1 Gammaproteobacteria bacterium
ATGGTTGTGGTTCAGGTAGCTGATTTCCTAATAACACCATGCCATCTTGTACCTGTTGAGATTGACGCCCCAGTAGATCAGTCGGCATCAATTGTAGTTGGTATTGATGTTCGCTGGTCACAAACTGTGAAAATACAGGAGCGGTAAATAATACACTTAGTTCGGTACTCAGGCTAAGTTGTAACTGTTTATCCGGGTGATAACTGAGCGCAATCTGTTGTTTAGCGGACGCGATGGCGTTCAATACGGCTTGAGCATGGGGTAACAACATTTCGCCGGCGGTGGTTAACTGGATATTATTGCGAAAGCGATTGAAGAGGGTCACACCAAGGCTTTGTTCCAATTGACGGATCCGAAAGCTGACAGCAGATTGAGTGAGGTATAGATTGTCGGCAGCTTTACCAAAGTGACGAGTTTTTTGGACTTCCAGAAAGGTTTTTAATAGCTCAGTATCCAAAGCGGGTCCTTATTTATTTTTATCGTAACCATAAAAAATATTTGTTTTACGATCGGAATTTTGTTTACCATACTCCGCACAGTTTAATTGGGATAGCTTTAGATTCAACGAGATCAGGGGAAAAAAGTGATGCAGCAAAGTTTTGTGGCTAAACGTCGCTTTTTTGATGACCGTAATTTCCCAAAAGGGTTTACACGGTCTGGGCGGTTTACGCTGGCAGAGGGTAATCTGCTTGAGAAACATGGTGCAGCGATGCTTGAGCTGGAAGAAGGTACCCGCCAGCCGGAAACCGCTGAAGAGCAACGTTTTGTATTGGTATGCCGCGCTGAAGCGGAAGCCGAATCCAGCATTGAAAAAGTCTGGGTTAAATATAAAAAGAATGTCCAAGAGAAAAAGAAGTTCCATACCGTTTTTGGTAAAAAGCGGATTGCTGATGGTAGCGATGATTTTTCTTTTGTTGAAACTGACAACGATTAAGCGAAACGCTTCATCGATTGACTGCCAAAGAAGGAGTTGAGGTTGAACGAGTTTTTCACAAAATTATTAAATCCTGGTGTTTTAGTTTTTTTAATCCCGTTAGCTGGGATTGGAATTGGTGGTTTAAAGATGTGGCTGAATCATCAGGAAAGGATGGAAAAAATTCGTCAAGGTATTGATCCCGACCGCAACTCTTAACTTCACTCGCCGTACAATTTACAGCTGCAAGGTTTATCGTTAGCTGTACCGGTAAGTGTGGAAAAACATGAAGGAGCTTCGGCTCCTTTTTTAATGCGTTGATATCGTCGTTGAAGTGCCAAACATGGCGAAGGTGTGCGCTATTTGATTTTTTTGCTTGAGCGTTTAAGAGTGATATACAGCCTTCAAAAAGCCACTGATTTGCTGCATGATTCAATCGCTAGATGGCTGCCGGCACCGCTGCCAGTTTTGGTTTATTTTGTTTCTGATCTTTTAAGAATTGGGTGAAATCAGCTGCCGACAATGGTTTGCTGTAAAAATAACCTTGAATAATTTCGCAGCGAAGTTGTTTCAGTTGCTGCAATTGCTCTGCATATTCAACCCCTTCTGCGACCACCGTTAAGCTTAAGTTGTGCGCTATTGTCACAATGGTGTCTACCATGTTGCGGCCGCGGGCAGTGTTCATATCATCAATAAAAGCTTTATCAATTTTCAGCGTATTGAGCGGAAATTGTTTTAGATAGGCCAGTGATGAATAGCCGGTGCCAAAGTCATCCATCGCCAAATGAATACCACGCGCTCGCAGTTTTTTCATGGTATCAATCGCCATTTTCGGCGATTGCATCACCGTTCCTTCTGTAATTTCTAATTCCAGATGGTACGAAGGCAGTTCACTTTGTTGCAGCACATCATCAATTTGTTCACACAGATACGGCAACATAAACTGTTTTACCGACAAGTTGACGGCGACGCGGCCATGGAACAAACCTTGATCAATCCAGCGTTTGACGTCCATACAAGCTTTTCGTAAGACGACTTCCCCAATTTCCACAATCTGACCTGTTTCCTCAGATACCGGAATAAACGAGGCAGGGCTAATTAAACCTCGCTTCGGTGTAATAAAGCGCACCAGCGCTTCCATGCCGACCAGCTGCCCGCTGAGGATATCCATTTTTGGCTGATAATAGACTGTGAAATAGTCTTCTTTTAAACCGTGACGGATCAGGTTTTCCAACTGTAAACGTTTCACTGCTAACTTATTCATCGAATCATTAAAGAATAAGTAACGGTTGGCACCATCACTTTTAGCATGGTACATCGCAGTGTCAGCGTTCCGTAACAACGCTTCCGGATCGGTGCCGTCTTCAGGATAGAGCACAATACCGATACTGCTGGTGATTGCCAGTTCATGCTGATTGATAAAAAATGGCAAATTAATCTGTTTAATCAGCTCTTTAGCCATTGATGTGATGGTGTGAATATCGTTGGTATTCTCCAGTAAAATGGCAAATTCATCACCACCGAGCCGATATAATCGTTCTTTTTGCCGCGTCAATATTGTCAGACGTTCGGCCAATTTGATCAGCAATGAGTCACCCAGTTGGTGACCCAGTGAGTCATTAATTTTCTTAAAGTTATCCAAATCGAACACAAGTAATGCATGTTTAACTTCACGCTCAACAAGTCTGCTTAATTCGGAAGAAAATAACGCGCGGTTTGGCAGACCGGTTAAGGTATCTGAGTTTGCTAGTCGGCTTAATTCGGCTTCTTTAAGTTTGCGCTCGGAAATATCGGAAAATACCGCGACATATTGGGTGATATGCTGATGATCATCTTTAACGACGTCAAAATTGAGTTCTGCTTGATAAATTTCGCCACCAATTCGTTGGTCTTGGATCTCACCTTGCCAGGTACCTTGCGATTGAAGTACAACGCCAATTTCCTGCAAAAAACGATTTGGGTACATGGCTAAATCAAAAGGCTTTTTAATGACTTGCTCGCGAGTTTTTCCGGTGATTGCAGTGAATGAATGATTGACTTCAATCACCACAAAATTTGTATCACAAATGACGACAGCATCAGAAATGTTCTCCAGACAACGAGCGAACAGTTCCAACCGTTCTTCGGTGTGCTTGAGCAATTGAATATTTTTTAAGGTGCCCGTCATCCGGGTGGCAACACCATCGGTGTCAGTGCTGACTACCTTGCCGCGGTCGAGTACCCAAATCCAACCGCCATCAGAGGCGCGTAAACGATATGCTGCTTCAAAATAGGGGGAAGTCCCAGCTAAGTGTTGATAAAGCTGTTCCGTCACCCGCTCTATATCATTCGGGTGGATTTGTTCACGGTTTGGCGGGAATTGGTTTGTTTCAGGCTTAAGTTCGACAGGATGTTGCCAGGAGCTTGAACGATATAAAGTACCAGAGCTGATATTCCAGTCCCAAAGTTCGTCGCCGCTGCCCCATAACGAGAGGCGCAACCGCTCTTCACTTTGCTCTAGCCGATTTTGATAACGGCGCATTTTCAGAATTGATAAATGCGCAAGCAATAAAGCTCCAAATGAAAACAACAAGATAGACGAAAGCATGTAGGGCAGCGCTGTATTTTGCCAGTCGATAGCTAAGCAGGGCAAGGACACTAAACCTAGGCAACTTAATATCGCATTGATGCCTATTTTCTTATTATTGTTATTATTCACACGTCTACACGTCAAGTTGGCTATTGGAACCAAATTATATAAAATTGCCAACGCTGTCAAAGCCATTCTGTATTTTAGACCCTGTTAGGGGAACAATTAAACATTCAGCCTTTTTAATCATCATCTTGTTGTAACTCTAATATATCGCCGAGGTCGTGAATACTGATCTGTCGCATATGACTATGTTCTGGTGCCGGGCCTGTTGCCAAAAAGATCGCGTCATAATCAGGTGCTAACAGGGTGTAACAGAATTCTATAAATTGCTCTAAGCTCAACAATTCGAGTTGCTGCTGGATCTGGCCGGATAATTGGCATTCTGGATCTCCCTGGCCAATCGCCAGCCACACGCGTTTTGCCCGACTGCCCAGGCTGTTATCACGTTCTTTTATTTGGCTTTGCAGGCTTTGTTTTAATTCATCAAATTCCTGCACAGTAAGTTCCGGCAGTTCTTCGAGGAATTTACGATAAAAAATAAGCGTGGCGTAATATAAATCAGCCGGCTCGACTTTTGGCGACTGGACATAAAACGCGATGCCTGGTTTTAAATTCATTGGCACATAGCCGGTCCCTACCAAATACCCTAATTGTTGTTCGGTGCGAAGCGCATGAAAATATTCGGGCGACACCAAATGATTCATCAGCATGAAAAGTGCCATGTTCTGAGGTGTTCGTTGCCGTGCGGGCAGATAAATGACCAGCGCGTGATCGTCCTGGCTGATCGGTAATTCGAGCCATATCGGCCCTAATTGTGCCGTGTTGTAACTCTGTTTTGCGAGTTTCCCGCAAATTTGTGGCCTGTGTTGCAGCCACTGCAGTAATTGCTGTTGCAACGCTGCAACGTTTTCTTCGGTCCAGTTGCCGAGCATCATTGCTTCTAGCCGCAATTGTGCAAACATTTGCGCACTGAAACGTTCAAAGTCTGCAAAACTGGTTGCTGCAAGAATTTCCGCCAGTTGTTCTGCCTCGGGGTTCAGTGGTTGTAACAATGCCGAAAGCCGGCTGAATAGTTGGCTGATTGGCTTGTTACGGGCATGATTTTGCCAATGCTGAACAAGTTGTCGCTGCATCTCAATAAAACGCTCTGGTTGAAATGCTTGTTTGGGGAGTTGTTCCAGCAAGTCATTCACCAGCGCAATCTGGTTACCTGATAAACCACTGGTGTGCAACGTCAGGCCATGTTGTTGCACATAAAGGTTGTAATGCAGTCCAGCCGTTGTTGCCGGATAGAACTGCTCGTTCACCTGATCCAAAAACAACTCCAGCCATAATTTAGTCAGTGCCAACTGCGTTAAGTCCTGTACCGTGTTCGGTAAGGTTAACTGCACAAAAATATGACCTTTTGGTGATTGGAACTCAGCGTCCGGTTTAAACCAGAGCGTCAGCGCATCGTTTTCAAAATATTTCTGTGGAGTTTCAACTGTTGCATCGGGTGCCAATAAATCGAGTTTTGCAACCAAATAAGGGTTATTGCCTGGAAGCCTGTAGTCTGGTTTGGGCTGCGCAAGTTTTAAAGTGGCCAGTTGCTCGGAAGTGACCATCATTTGGCTATAAGGCGTATGGTACCAGCGGGCTTGCCGGTCAACCGGAACTTCCGGTGCTATTAACATCAGCCGCAGATTGTCCGCATTAAAATAGCTTAAAAGCTGATGATAGAGCTCTGGTGGCGGCAACTCCATGCGGTAGTCACCAAAGACATAATCCTCAATTGGATAATGTTGTAAATTCACTGCCAAGTCGCTTGCTAATTGCAACGGGGCTTTATTCTCTTGGTAGATAAAACTCCACTGCACCAGCTGCTGTCGTTCATTAAATAACGTATGAGGGAAAGGTTGTTGCTTTAACATTGCCAGGTAGCTGAAGCTTTCAGCTAAAATCTGCTGTTGCTGTTGCATGCCTTCTGGCATCAATTCAAATGATAATGTGAAGTCTTTATAGTTACTGCCATCAATGCCGCCACCGGCACTCATCGCATTCACCCAGCCTTTGGCTTTTAGGTTACTTAGCAGAGAACCCGGGCCCTCGTCACCCATAATATGGGCCAGAAAACTCACTAGTTTAAACCGATACCAAGGCTGGATATCTGGTAACGCAAAACTTAAGATAAAGCGCTGTGTTGGTTTGTGCGGCTGAATATTTAATTGGATGCCTAAATGTTCTGCCAGATAAAGCGGCTGACTAAGTGAAGCTTTAGCGGCTAAATGAGATGGC
>JAHJNE010000581.1 GCA_018820995.1 Gammaproteobacteria bacterium
CGACCTGCTCAGACAGGTGTCGGCTTAAAACCTCAAACGATTGATTTTAAGGCGGCTCGCTTTACGGGGATTGACAGCTTTTATGATGCATTTGAATGGTAACAAAGAGCGAAAAGCTGCTGTCCAGATCAGGCGCTCTCGAAAAAACGAATCTCTGGTTTGCCTTAATTCCGGACATTCGTTTTTTCGTGAACCCAGTAAGTCATTCCCTATTTAGATAACCAAATTCAATCTACCACCACATTTTCAGTCCTAATACGCACTTGATTACGCCCTTGATGTTTCGCTTGATAAAGCATTTCATCCGCCGCATTCATCATCATTTCGGCGTTGGCATAATCACCAATACTGGAAACAACACCAGCAGAAAAAGTACAGGAAAAATGTTGTGGCCCCGAACTAAAGTGGATCTCTTTGAAAGATGCCAAGATGTTATCGAGCAGCAATTTTGCATCTTCCGCAGCACATTTGGGCAGCACCACCAAAAACTCTTCCCCGCCATAACGGCCGGCTCTGTCGCTACGCCGCAGTCTTTTCCTTAATAAGGTGGCAATAGTGCTAATCACAATATCGCCCATCGCATGACCATAACTGTCATTCACCTGTTTAAAGTGATCTAAATCGACCATCGCCACACAAAAATGCTCGCCACCACGACTCATCCGGTCAAACTCAGTCATCACCGCTTCTTTTATCGCAGCGTGTTTAACTAACCCAGTCAGGCTATCACGTTCAATCAACGATTTAATTTCACGATTACGGGCAAGCCTTAACTTGACGGACGTCACCAAATTTTCATTTGAAATCGGCTTGGTTATAAAATCATCCGCACCAAACGACAATGCCTGCAATTGTTGTTGGATATCATGCTCGGCCGATAAAAACGTTATATGCAGACTGCTGAGCGAATCGTATTGTCGGATAACACCGGAGATTTCAGCGCCAGAAAATGCTGGCATATGCATATCCAGCAATAGAACATCCGGTTTAAAAGCGACTAATTCAGCGATGATCTGATCAGGATCACGAATCACCTGTACTTCAAAACCTGCAGTTTTGAGAACCCAACTGTAATGCTCCGCTAACAGTAAATCATCATCCAGAATACTGACTTTCTTGTCCGAAAAAGTACTTTCATCAAATAGCTTACTGATCCGCTGCAACATACTTGGAATATCTAACGGCGACACAAAACACCCCTGAGCTTTGTGCCGGACGCCCTCTATCCGAATTTCAAAGCTGTCTTCTTCGGAAAAAATCATTAACCATGATTGTTTTTCATTTACACTTTGCAGTAATTCGTACTGATTAAATAAGCTTTGATCTTCAAGGGTTGCTGCGCAGAATAACAAAGCGGGCGCGTGTTTTCGAAGGGCGCTGCTGCATTCAGAAAAAGTAGCAAATGTGGTGATTTGATAACCAAAAGCATGCAGCTGGGCGTACAATTCATCGCGTAACCCTGAGGGGGTAAGGACAAGCCAGATATCTTGCCGCAGCTGAGGTTGTGCCAGTTGATCTTCAACTTGAAAGGTTGGCTGCGCGGATCCTTGACGAACTTCCGCCACAAAACGCTCAATCGCATCTGTCAAAGGTTCCAGGATGTAAAGCTCAGCCAGTTGCATACGATGTGCACTGATCGCATGCACTTCAATTTGCCGGGCCAGATGGCCTAAATGCTGAAATTGAAAGGTGCCACAAGAGCCTGCCAATTGATGCGCCAGACTAATAGTTGCCGGTAATACAGTCAAATTGCCCTGACGAAGCTGCTGTGCAGCCTCGGTAAACTGAGCAGATTTTAAGCCTAACGTTGACCAAAAACTTGCTTGTAACACGGCCATTGCTTGCTGAATTTCGGCAAGAGATTTCTTCGTCGGCAAATGCTTTACTCCTATTTCTTCGGCGTTTCAGACTGTTGATGCGCGAGAACCGGCAGCCTTAAAAAAAACCGCGCGCCGGCATTCGGCTTTGAATGAAAACCTATGGAGCCTTGCATCGCTTCGACTAATTCTTTACAAAGCGCCAATCCCAAACCGGTGCCACCTTTCATTTTGGCGCTGCTGGCATCTGCTTGCGAAAACCTTTGAAAAATTTTCTGGGCAAAGTCCGCTGAAATGCCCGGCCCTTGATCCTGCACGGCAATTTCTATCTGTTCTTCGACCAGAGTGGCTGACAGTATCACTTTCCCCCCCACCGGCGAAAACTTTACGGCATTGGACAGTAAATTTGTTAAAACTTGCATTAACCGATGCTCGTCCACTCGCAGCAGGCATCGCTCAACTTGCGACGGCAGTTCTAGTGCCAACACAATGTTTTGCTGCGCAGCATAAGGCTTATGATCATTGATGGCTCGTTTAAGGACCGGCGAGATATTCATCTCTCTCATTTCAAACAACATTTTACCGGCGACCAGTTTTTCGATATCGAGTAAGTCGTTGATCAGACGGCTGAGTTGTTGGCAATTACTGCTGGCAATACCAATCAATTTTTCTGCTTTGGGCGGTAGCTGCACTAAACTACCGGCCTGTAACAGGCTTAGTGCACCATGAATTGACGTTAATGGTGTGCGAAGTTCATGGCTAACTGTTGAAATGAATTCATCTTTGACCTGCTGTAGTTTCATCCGGTCAGTGATGTCCTGCACTGAGCCAATCAGCATCAAATCAGGGTTCTGCTCCTCCGGCACCAATTGCGCCAGCTCGTGTACCCATCGCACTTCACCATCTGGCCGAATAATTCGATGCACCACATTATGGATACCGCTCAGACGAGCCTGTTGTTCGCTCTGTTCCACTTTGACAATATCATCAGGGTGAACGGCGCTTTTAAACATTGCCACACTTGGCGTCATGGCGTTTGGGTCAAAACCAAAAATCTGATAAATAATTGGCGACCACCACAAGGAGCCATCTTTCAATGACGCCTGCCAGTAGCCAATTTTGGCTTGTTCACTGGCTAAATCCAGACATTGCTGCGCGACTTTCAATTGCTGATTTAACGCTTCAAGTCGCAGATAATATTCTTTGGTTTGGGTAATATCTTCGATGTAACCATGCCATAAAGTACTACCATCAGGTTTTAGTTCGGGTGTAGCGCGACCAGACAACCATTTCAGTCGTTTTTCATCGTCAAATACCCGGTATTCATGCTGCCAGACTTTTTGCTGGTGCCTCGATTCATCAATACTTTGGCTGATGGCGGCTAAATCATCGGGGAAAATTTTGGCAAAGGCCTGTGATGCATCTGTTTTGACATCTTCCGCTTTTAAGCCATATATTTTTTCGATTGCAGGGCTGGCATATGGAAAAGCGGTTCGGCCATCCGGCCATAACTGAAACTGATAGACCACACCAGGCAGTTGCTGCGTCAGTTTGACTAATCGTTCTTGTAGTGTTTTTTCATTATTTACATCCAGAATAAAACCATCAAGAAATGCAACCTTACCCTCGGCATCATATTCAGCCATCCCGCGCTCTTCGACCCAACGCACTGAGCCATCGGCATGCAACACCCGATAAGTCAACTGCCATGGACTATGGCTGGTCATTGCCTCGTCGACCGCTTGTGCTAGCCAATCTTGATCATCCGGGTGAATAACGCTGGCATAACTGCGAACGGCATTCCCAATAAAATCGGTTGCCGGGTAGCCAGAAAGCGGGTCAATGTGCCCGCTCATAAACAGCATGGTCCAATTCTCATCAGCCAGACAGCGATAAGTAATGCCGGGGATATTACTAACCAGCGTTTGGAACTGGTCTCTGCTTTGCAATAGCGCCAGCTCGCTGTTTTTTTGTTCGGTAATGTCTGCATGAGTGCCATACATCATCAGCGGTTTCCCCTCAGTCGTCCAGGAAACCACCCGGCCGCGATCATGAACCCACACATAATGGCCGTCTTTATGCAACATCCGGCACTTCACATCATAAAAAGGGCTTAGCCCGTCAAAGTGCGCCTGCAGTAACGCCGCTGATTCAGTTAAATCATTGGGATGCGCCAGCTTTAACCAGGTGTCGATTGAAATAGGGGCTAGTTCTTCCAGGGTATATCCAACAATTTCCGCCCAGCGTTGGTTAAACAACGTTTCCCCTGTTTGAATATTCCATTGCCAGGTACCGATGCGGGTGCCTTCGAGCACCGAACGATACATCAACTCACTGGCTACTAATTGCCGATGCGCTTGCTCCTGCAAGCGATCTTCGATTTCCTGCTCCACGGTTTTGGCAAATTCGGTAGCAATTTCACGTTCTTTGGCAGTCAAAGTTCGGGGGGTTGAGTCAATAAAACACAGGGTACCAATCCGCTCGCCTGAGCGCGATAATGGCACGCCTGCATAAAAACGAATAAAAGGCGCCTGTGTCACCAATGGATTATCGGCAAAACGACTATCTAGCAGCGCGTTCGGCACTTCAAAAATGCCGTCGCCTAAAATGGCATGTCCGCAGAAAGAAATATCACGACCGGTTTCACAAGCATCCAACCCTTGTTTTGACTTAAACCATTGCCGCTCGCTATCGACCAGGGAAATCAACACGATTTCGCTGCCTAACACTAACTGCGCTAAACGGGTAATACGATCAAATCGTGGCTCAGATTGAGTGTCCAACAACCCTGTCAGTTGTAACGCCAGCAATCGTTCATGTTCAGTCAGAGGCAGTGCCGGTGCTTGCATTGACTACTCCAAATTTGTTGGGGTAAGTGTTAACAAATAGCGCTGATAAATTGCCGCTAATTCATCGCCGAGCTGCGTGGCTTCAAATGGTTTCTCAATGACTGCGACGGCGCCGGCATCAAAATATTGCTGCTTCTCCGCCTGCTGGATGCGAGCCGTCATAAATACCACCGGCGTCTGTCGACAACTGTCTTTTCCCCGAAGTTTAACCAGGGTTTGCAATCCATCCATGCCCGGCATCATTGCATCTAACAATATTAAGTCCGGGGCAAATTGTTCGACTTGCGCTATGGCCTCAACACCACTTTCACAAGCACATAGGGTAAATCCTGATAAATCAACCAACGCCATTTCGACGATAATCCGAATCGATTCATCATCTTCGACATGTAAAATTTTCGCTAACTGCATGAAGACTCCGGCTTTGGGTTATTTCACACCTAACATCTGACCAATTTGCTCAACCAAGGCGGTGGGCTCAACCTTGGTTTTACCAAACACGGCGGTTGCCTGATTTCTTTGATTCACGCTGACATCTTGTGCCGAAAATACAATCACCGGCACTTTGGCATGCGACAATTGCAAATCAGGGATCAACTGCCACCCGTTACCGTCCGGTAGACCAATATCCAATAAAACTAAATCATAGCGGTTTGATCTTAACTTCGCTCTGGCCTCTGCTAAGGTACCCGCCTGATGATAATGAAACTTCGGTTCTAATTGCATCTGCATTATAGCCACAATGTCTTCATCATCTTCGACGTGTAAAATTCGGGCGGATGTCAGTTTGGTACGACTTTGTGACAACAAGTATTCTATTTTGGTCGTAAGCATATCGGTGTTAACCGGCTTTTCTAACCAGTCAATGGTGTGCGCAATCGCATTGAGTAATAACTTACCTTGTTCAATATATGCGGAAATCACCAATACCGGTATTTTCGAAAATTCAGCACTGTCTCTTATTTTTAAAAAGAATTCAGTGCCACTCTCGCCATTTAAATTCAAATCCAAGGTAATCAGATCATAGTGCCGTTGCTGCAACAATAACCAGGCTTGCTTTAATTCGTGCGCGACATCTGCGAAATAACCGGCGGCGCCCAGTAATTCTTTGAGGGTAAATGCGGTATCTGCATCATCTTCTATCACCAAAATTCGTTTACTTTGCGCTGCCTGTTCGGGCTTTTCGGCTAACGGTAATTCAATCCAAAATGTACTACCGACCCCGACTTCTGATTCAACGCCGATCTGCCCGCCACTTTGCAACATAATTTCACGACTAATGGCAAGACCCAAACCTGAACCAGGTTGTTCGCGGTTTGCAGTATTGTCTAATTGCGAAAATCTCGAAAAAAGTTTGGAAATCTGTTCCGCCGTTAAACCACGCCCTTGATCAGTAACGGCAATGCGCAAGGCGTGAGGTTTGAGCTCGCTATGGATTAAGATATCGCTCTCTTGCGGAGAAAATTTTGCAGCATTAGAAATCAGATTGGTGAGTACTTGCTGGATCCGATCGCTATCAATATACAAAGCTACATCGACGTTTTGCCCCAAACGTAAAGACACATTATGCAGTTCAGCAAAGGGTAAATTATGTTCAATGGCGTTTTGCAATAAGCTTTGGCTATTGATATGTTCGGGTTTAAATGCCAGTTTACCTTGGGAGAGTTTCTCCATATCCAGTAAATCATTCACCAATGTAATCAACCGTTTATTGTTTTTAACCGCGATAGCGAGCAGCTTTTGTGCTTTAGCGGGTAAATCTCCGGCCGCACCGCTGAGTAATAAATCCAGTGAGCCATTGACTGATGTCAGTGGAGTACGCAATTCATGGCTCACGGTTGAGATAAAGTCTTGCTTCAGCCGGTCTAATTTCATCACTTCGCGACGGTCACTAATGGTCGACCAAATCATCTCTTCACCGGTTGGGCTGAGAAACTTTACTCCTCTTAATTCAATATCAACAAGTTCGCCATTTTTATGTCGGTATTGTTTACGATAGGGTCCATACCGGCCTGTTTCATGCAGCAGCCTCAATTGCTCTTGTTCCTGTTGAGCATATACTTGTGGCGTCAGGTCGAAGTAACTCAACTTTTTCAGTTCATCAAACGAGTAACCTGTGAGTTGCGTCATGGCAGGGTTGGCGTCCAAATAAACCCCGTCTGACAATCTGTTTAACAAAATAGCATCTGGCGACAACTCAAATAAGGCATTTAATTTTTGTTGTGACCAGCGCAAATCGCGTTGCTGTTCGGTCAGCATCGCGGCAGTACTCGTCTGCAGTTTATTGCTGATGAAAAAAACCAGTAACACCCCAACGACCAAAATAACTAACCAAATCATATAAATAAACAGATCATTGCTGGCTCGTTGCTGGGCGATGTTCGTCATGTCGTGCCAAGACAAAAGAACAACTCTGTTTTCTGCTGCGGTTTGATCAAATTGAGCCCAAGGCTGTAAGCTCACCAAGAATTGTTTAGACTCACTTTCCAACAGCATAAACATCGGCTTTTCTATTCTTTGGGGTAACAAAGATAAAAGTTTGGTCTGATTTAGCAATGTATCCTCAGACAACCAGGAAGTCTGAGTTTCTAAATTGAATGACTCACGCAGCTCTGTGGTCATCACAGGCAGCAACGATTTGTGAAGCAACAACGCCATATTGTTTTCGACGGACTCTGCGGCTGCCAGCGGATTTTGCTCCACCTTTATCAGACCTGCTAAACCATAGCCGACTTCGATAGCTGCAATCACCTTCCCATCAACCATCAGCGGCACCACAGCGCGGAGGCCAAGACCGTGTCGCCCCACTTCTAAACCAGTTTGCGGCTGCGCCGAACGCAAAACGGCCATCACCAGTGGCCTGACATCAGCCAGAATGTCGCTGTGAAAGTCCGGACGATGCGCCCGATACAAAGTGAAAGCGTTGGGCGCTAAATGGAAATGAAGCAGTTTAACCCCTTGCTGCTGCAAATATTGCCAATAAGGCTGGATGATTTGATGCAATTCTTCTCGAGCAGCTTGCAATGATGCTGCTGAATCTGCGTTTTGCCCGATTTTCGCAGCATCGGTTAATATCTGCGTCAGTTGCTGATGTTCTTTAAGCAGATTTACCGTTAACAACGCCTGCTGGGTCAAACCAGTTTGCGCCCGCAACATAACTTGCAGATCCTGCCGAAACATATTTTCGTAGCTGCTGGCGAATTGTTGGCTACGAACCTGATTGGCAGAGAACGCCGCGACAATGACCAGCAAGCCAAACATTAGACATATCAGGAAAGTCCAGAATTTTGGTGAACGAGAACTTAATACATCCATGGATTTAGCAGCTCCGTTAATGGGTAACAGTCTTATGCGCTGAGCCTAGATAGGGTCTAGTCGTATTCAAGCACAAATTGCAAGATTTAAGGTACACGACTACCGTCATTAAACTACATTAGTATGAGGTTTTAATGGAACGATATTTGTTCTTATTTGCTGTGCAAGGGCTTTAATACCGCAGTGTTCATTTGATGCTACATTCACAGAGCCAAGACCAGCTAACTGCAATAACTTGACCATAAACTTAATTGTTTAAGGATTGTTTTTAATACCATAACGGCTTTACACTCCAAATCAAGCTAATTTTAAAAGCCAGTAGCGATTCATCCTAAAGCGGAGACTACGATGGATATTTTGCAACGTAATAACGTGCAAGTTTCGGGGACAATCGACCAACCAGTACTGCTTTATGCACATGGTTTTGGCTGCAGTCAGGCAATGTGGAGCGCGATAACGCCGGCGTTTGCCATGCAAAACCGCCAGATCCTGTTTGATTATGTTGGCAGCGGTCAATCTGATATTACCGATTATAGCTTTGAACGTTACGCCAACCTGCGTGGTTATGCCCAAGATATTCTGGACATTTGTGATGCATTGAAGCTCAAAGACAATGTCATTTTTATCGGCCACTCGGTCAGTTGTAGTATCGGTATCTTAGCGGCAAACGCCAGACCTGGCTTATTTAAAAAAATGATCTTGCTCGGCCCTTCGCCTTGTTTCCTCAATCTACCACCTGATTATCATGGCGGCTTCGACCAAGCTGATTTGGAAGATATGCTGGAACTGATGGATCAAAATTATCTGGGCTGGGCGAGCTACCTTGGCCCAGTTGTCGCAGGAACAACCAACGATTCAGTCATCGCCGGTCAATTGTCAGATAGTTTTTGTTCGACCGACCCGGTGATTACCCGCCATTTTGCCAAAGCGACATTTTTTGCCGACAACAGAGCCGATTACGCCGAACTGGCAGTACCCAGCCTGATTTTACAACATCAACAGGACGTGCTGGCTTCGTTAGCCGTGGGTAAATTTGTGCATCAACAAATTAAACAAAGCCAATTGCAAGTTTTGGATGTTTCCGGCCATGCCGCGCATATGAGCCATCCACAACTGGTCATCGATGCGATGCGTGATTATCTCAACACCGAGCTGCCACAGTGACGAGGAATGACGAGCTAGACGCACTGCCTTGCCCGGTAATTGTCACTAACCTTAACGGCCTGATTATTTATATTAATCAATCTGCTTTGACGACTTTCATCATTACTGACCAAGCTGGAATTACGCAAATTGAGCAGCTTTTTCCACCGGCGGCAGCGATTTTTTTGCAAACACATCTATGGCCAATGCTTCGAAAAGACGGGCTGGTTAAAGAGTTTTATTTAAAAGTAAAACGCGAATTACTCACTCCTTTACCTGTTTTACTGAATGTTCAGGAAGGTATCTTTCAGCAACAAGCCTGCTATCGCTGGGTCATTTTACCCGCAGGACAGCGGGCAAGTTTTGAACAAGAACTGCTAAGCACCCGGCAACAACTAGAACAATTAGCGAAAGAAACTGAGTCTCATCGGTATATTTTACAAACGGTGCTGGATGGTGCTCAGGATATAGCCATTATGGCAGTCTCTGAACTTGGTACTATTCGCTTTGCCAATCGCGGGACCGAAATTTTGCTGGGTACACCGGGCAAAGGGCTAATTAACAGCACAATACAGCGTTACTTAACCGTTGAAAAAATCTCCAACTATTTCCAACAAGTGGCGATGCAGCAAAAAAGTGCTTTAGCAGCGGCTTCGCCAAACGACTTGATTTCAGAATCATTCGAGACCGTGATTTGCCGCAGCGATGGCCAGTATATTGATGTGCAACTGCAAATCCGCCAACTTGACCAAAGGTTACTGTCTGAGGATATGCAATTTATTATCTTAATGACGGACATCCGCCAACGTAAGCATTATGAAAAATTACAGAACGATTTCATCGCGAACATCAGCCATGAACTGCGAACGCCTCTCACCGCGATGCTTGGCAGTTTGCATTTGCTTAATTCAGGTAAATTAGGGGTAGTTCCAGAGAAGGCAATAAAACTGATTGATATTACTGAAAAAAATGCCAATCGACTGAAGCACTTAATCACTGATATTTTAGATTTTTCCAAACTCAAAACAACCAAGATGTCGATTGAACTGCAAACGGTTTTTTTGCAACCTCTGCTTAAAGATGCGGTGGCTGAGCATCGCTATTACCTCCCTGATAAAAAAATTCAGCTTGAGTTAGAGATGCCAAAACAGCCGACTAATATTGTGATCGACCCGCAGCGCTTTATGCAGGTGATGGCTAATTTACTGTCAAATGCGATTAAATTTTCTGTACCGGATTCGAGAGTTAAGATTGTCGCAACATTAGAGGAGTCATGTGTTGTTATTGCAATCAAAGATCAGGGGCCTGGTATTACAGCTGAGTTTCTACCCTATCTATTTACACAATTTAGCCAACAAGACAGTGCCACCAATCGTCACTATGAAGGCTCAGGCCTTGGACTTGCTATTAGTAAAAGTCTGGTTGAAATGATGGGAGGGACCATTGGCTATCGACCAGGAACAACTGGTGGAGCTGTTTTTTGGTTTAGTGTTTTGCGAGTTCATCGCACCTCTTAGGCGGCTAATTCCTGCGATAAATGATTGAGTGTGTCAAAGACAATTTGGGATAGCGCTCTTTTTTAATGTGTTGGTAATGCGCGAACATCTCGAAAATTTCGAGAGCTGTGACCCCGTCAGTCTTACCAATGTCCGCTTTCAGTGAGTTTGGACGGTTCAGAGCGGTAAAATCTCAAAAGATAATTGTCTGATTTGCCTTATTTGCCGACATTCGTTTTTTCGTAATGCCAGCATATCGTCGATAAAAATTTTAATAAGGGACTCCAACGCGACTACTCTGGGAATAGTAAAAACTCTGAAGTTAAAACTACCATCTTAGTTTTTGAAAATCGTAGTTTTTGTCATCATTCTTACAGTATTTGGCCTATCGTGGGACAACCGCAACCGGCCGATATTTCCTAAAGGAAATTTAAATCTACCCCCTCAAGCCTTGACATGGTGGGGAGCGGTAGTTCAAAGTGTATTAGCACGTATCATCCTGTTATTTCTTCGGTTTCATTTTTTTCTTACTTCGCTTTAAATGGAATTTGCGATGTTCAAAACCTTTCTTTCAGGCTTGGCCACTGTAGTTAAATTCTTTATTTTGGTGTGTTTGGTTATCGTTATATACAACGAAGCTTTCTTCTATTTACCAAAAGAACAGCAAGCCGCCATCGACAGCTTTTGTCGCTCACTCAGTCCAGTGAAATTTGACAGTTCTGCGGGTAAACTTTACAGCGGCAACGCCTGTGCGCTAGATGCCGCAGGAAACCCCATGGCTTGCCAAACTGCGGTGTTTCTCGATGGTCCAATCGGCCGCGAAATGTTCGAGTCGTTCGACTCGGCACTAAAACAGCAACAATTACCACATCGCATGGTGTGTCTGCGCAGCGACGGTGGCTTGCTTAAAGGTGCTGAGCGTATCGCACAGCTGATCCGCCGCGAGAAACTCGACACCTGCGTCGCCGATTATGTCGAATATACCGCTGTATACGACAAAAGCACTCAGCGGTTTACCCCGCATGCGACTACGACGCATCACGACGTAAGTTGCGGCAGTGTCTGCCCATTTATGTTACTCGCCGGCACCGAGCGAGTTGCACTGGGCCAGCAGTTCAACATCAAACTGCATCACCCCGGCACACCCAGCAAGACCTGCTTGGGCACCGTCTACCAAAACTCGGACCTCAGCAAAGAAAATGTGCTGCTAGCTCTGGTGCAACAATCGCCAAGCCAGGATGCAGCGGCGCATCATTTCTTGTATCAACGTGCATTACAAACCAATTTCCGTAAGAAAAAACCAGACATCGTCAGTCACACAGACTTTGCAAAATATCGGTTGTTCACCAAGTCGTTTCAGTAGTCCAATCTGCAGTTAGCCAGTGTCGAGCTTACGACCCACACGGGCGACGCTGAGTGTGGGCGCGTCGGGGTTGGCAGTAGAATGGCTATGCAAAACCTGGAACGCCAAGCAAACTCTTGTTAACTAGTTAGCCACCAAAATAAACAAAGACACTACCTCGACGCAGATTTCAGCCTTGCGTCGATGGTTGAAGTTTCGAAACTTTTGAAAATTGTTTTGTGCTGATTTCCACGATGTCCGCTTTCAGTGAAAAGCACCGATTTAATCGAATTTCAGTGAATTTCCGCTTTTGGCACA
>JAHJNE010000068.1 GCA_018820995.1 Gammaproteobacteria bacterium
ACAACAATAATGACAGAGGCTGGTGTAAGTCAAGATCAGTATGGAAATGTTGAAGTTGTTACCACTATTGCTCCAGATAACGGCACATTCAAGCGGGATGATGCAATTCTTATGAAAAAGCAGGAGTGATTTGCGTGGAAATATATGAATTTAATGATTCAGAGGATAGCCTTAGCTGGAAAAATGAACCTAATTTCGAGAGTTTTGGATATGATTTAGCAGGTTATACAGAAGGTATAGTTTCATTTTCCGATGAAATAAATAAAGTTTATTTGAGCACATTCCTTTTGGAATTTGTTCTCGAAGTGGATTTAGTTTTAAGGCGTCGCTGTGGCCTATTTAATTTTGAAACAAATGCATCACTACAATTTTCAGGTGATAGTGTTCATTTCAAGAGAATCGATAATTTACTCGAAGTTCGAATTAGCGGTATTGATTTAACAATAAAGTACTTTTGGAGTGATTTTATCGATCTTTTTATCGCATTGAAAAAGAACGTATTTAGTAAAATGGAATTTTGCTATCCGAATATTTCTAAATTTAAAGAATTAGAGTTCATATTTTTAGGGTAAAAATCTAAAAGAAATAGGACTATATAGAACGCGCTATTCTCGCCTAGTAAGGATACGAAGGACACCCTCCTTTAACCCGGTGTCCTTTTTTCTTCCCAAACTGAGCAAAACTCCCAGCAGCCTGGTCAGCGCTTTTCAGTAGAAGTGATCAGCACTCACCAGCAGGGCTGTCAATTTTGTGTAGCTCCTACAAATGCTGGCACTGACGAAACTGATCATCTCTGCTGATTTTGACTGATCGCTCTGCTGTTTTTCACTGCTCAGTGTGCTGGAATTCAGCGGTTTTAGATCTGGGGACCTATCTGCTTGGATGGGGGACGTTTTTGGTTCAGTTTACGAATGACCCATTGCAGGCCGCGTCGAGAATCCTTTACTTGCCATTTAGTTACTCGTTTTGCTTCTTTAAGCTCCTGATATGTTAAATAGAAATCCGACTTTCTGACTAAATACAGAAAATATTTTTCTTCTCGCCCTAAATTCAGAAATAGAACATCATCAGCCATTGGGATAATATTTTGTTCAATTTCACATCTGAGCATTAATTCATCGTCAGAGTACTTCCATATCGGAGGAAATAACCAATCCAAAGAATCATCGGTTGTTGCAACTGAAGCGAATGCTTTATATATAGCGATGCTTTTTTTATATAAAAATCGTTCGTTTAACACGCCAAACAATAATGCCTTTATCTTCAGGCAAAATCTAGGACAGGCATCGAATAAAGGAACATCAGTGGTGTTGCGGGTTATGTGCTGGGCGGACTGCAACCGAACACTGAAGGCAATTTTGCTGCTGGTGGCAGCCCGAAGGCGGCGACCAGCGTTCAAAAGGGGGACGATGCAGCAAGTTAGTCCCAGCTTGAAGGTTAACCCAAGCTAGCAATTCAGGACAGGCATAGGGAAAGGGAACAAGCTGCTGGCCCAATAACACGATGATAGATAGTTTCGAGCTGCCGGCAATTGCGCAGCCAGACGTGGTGCGAGAGTTTTAAACGGGCAAATAATGGTGGAATGAAAGCAATTCAGGACAGGCATAGGGAAAGGGAACAACAATTCTTCTTGTTCAAAAGCAGCAAAAAAGACTTCGTAAACCGAAGACTTTTGTCTATTAATCACCGATGCCAAAAGTAATTGGCTGAGAATCCCAGATTTCAAAGATTCAAATAAAAAGAAGCGGTAGGGTAAAATGCCCTTTGCTTTCATGCAAAAAAATGTCATTCAGCGGCAAAAAATAACTATCCAAATGCCTCACGACAAGGTGTTAAACCGCGCAGCCATTTTTGGTTGAGCAATTCGCAGAACTTTTGCATGTCAGCTGCTGGCCCAATAACACGATGATAGATAGTTTCGAGCTGCCGGCAATTGCGTAGCCAGACGTGGTGCGAGAGTTTTAAACGGGCAAATACTGGTGGAATAGTGTCACTTATAGCGCCTCGTTTTTGTGAGTGAATTTGCCGACCAGTCCATTCAACCAATTGAATATATTCGACCAAATTATACGGAATATGATGCGGATGATTATCGCGATGCGAGTTTCCAGCAAAAGGTATTAACAGTTTTTTCATTGGCGAGGTCGAGTTGCTACAAAGCCGAGCCTGGATTGAGGTGTAGTCAGAGCCTTCCAAAGTGTCAGCCATCGTCGCGCGGATAGGGTTTAAATCAACATAAGCCATCACTTGCAGCTCAGCAACATCGTTCAAAATAGCCTGAGATTTAAAACGACCTTCCCAAAAATGACCGGTGCATCCATCCTCAGCATTGGCCAGTCTGGCAATTTTTTCATTGAGACAGCGCATAAACCAACTCAGGTCGACCAACCGTTCGCGCCATAATGCGACTTTTGTACGCACATAGTCGAGTTCAGCTTCGGACATGGGCTCTTCGTTGAGATAGCGCTCGATCATTAAAGGCAATTGAAACAGGCAGTTCCAGCGGCGAATAACTTCTGGAATGCCCCAATCTTTGGCAGGCTGCCTTTGAATACGAACGACCAAATGATAATGGTTCGACATAATTGCATAGGATGAAACGGCAATTGAAAATACTGCGGCAACCTCGGCCAGGCGCTCCTCTATCCAGCCTCGCCTATGACTGAAGTCTTTGTTTTCAAAGGTGCCGCATAAAAATGTACGCCGCACACAGCGGCTAACTACATGATAACTCGGTGTCGTTTCAACCGACACCAGCGCCTTCCTTGGAACTGGCATACGTTTCTCTTTGACAATTGATAGACTTTAAATTTGGTTGCAAAAAAGTTAATGTCAAGTTCTGATATGAATTAGATGGGTGTCCTAGGGCAGCACTAGGGCAGCAGAGCAGATACGATGGCAAAGTAGTCTGCGTGCAATACCGCAGTTTATTTCCAGAAACGTCAAAGCCTAAACGAGCGCCGCTGCCCGTACTAAAACCTGATCGGTTCAGCCAAAATCCGGCGTAGCCTAATACCGCAAAAAACCAACCCCAATGATTTAGCACTGAGTTCAACCGGTAGATCAGCTGCACCAGTAAGGAAGTTTGGAACTGTGAACGGATAAACTGGCTGCAAAGCTTCGAATAATTAGATGGATGTCATAGAATTTTCTAAATATGTGTAAAAAGAGTATAAGGTTGGTGTAAAGGAAATAATGTACATGTCAGTATAGTTTACATAGCCATCAGTAATTAATTAAAACAACACCTAGAGGCTAAGTGTTGCAAGGCTTACAGGTTATGGCATGCTAAGTGCATTAATATATTTTTAATAAACGAGAGTTCAAAATGAAATCATTAGTTGTAAAATTGCTAACCGCTACAGCCCTTCTATTTAATATCAATTTTGCTTCTGCCACTGTTATCCCAGTAGGTATCAAAACCGATACTTCATTTACAAGCATAGTTGATGACGGTTGGTCAGTACTGTATCGAGAAAATACTGGTTTAACATCTTCAATTGCTGATGTTTTCGGTTCATTGAGTGCTAACGACTGGATCATCCTCGGCGGTGTTCGAAATACTGACAACTTGGTACTCGTGCATGCTGCAGTGAAATGGGGTGACTTTTCCACTTACACTTCATTTAACGCAACGAACACGCATAACGGTGCCAATTGGTACTTCAATGGCTACTCAATGGGTTTTACAGCCGTAGGTGATGCAATTAATCAAACCACAGCGGATACTTCTGCTTTTGTAAATGGAAATTTAGGGTTATCAATTCATACCAATTATTTTAGCGGCTCAAATGGTCAAATGTACTCGAACACGCAAAATTCAAATGTCGCTCCAACTTATTTCGGTTCAGGCTATCGTTTCGGTAATCAAACGTTCGGTAATGATGCAACTGGTTTTGATTTTGTTGTATTTACCGAAAGAAGTGTTTCTGCAGTAGATGCGCCAGCGTCATTAATTTTATTAATCTCTGGCATGTTGATGATTGGCGTTCGAAGATTTTCAGTGAAAAAACGTTAACAGCAAATAGTAAAAAACGGCACATTTAATATTAAAAGTTCGTGATTGATTAAATCGCAAAACTTGAATTTAGCTGTGTTACTTTTTAGTCGACTCGTCCTACTATGCGTTGACGGTTTTGAATTAAGCCAGTTGCATAATGCAACTGGCTTTTTTGTGCACTTCGTTTGGCGTTTTCATACCCAAACTAAAATGCGGCCTGTATTCATTATAGATTGCGATAGATTGCTTCACTGCTCACTTTAACTCGTCCTGATTTCGAAACCTTGTCAGTAGAAACTCATGTTTGAGAATGCCATTGACACTCTCTGCCGGAGCATTCTGATAGTAATCATACCCATCCGTCATCGAAGGGATAATGGCATATAACTGTAGTTCCTTTTTCCGATGCCTTTCCTGGGTTTTTCTTGAATCCTAAGTCCTTTATGGATTTTTACTTCAAAAGGGCAAAATCTTGGACAGGCATCGAATAAAGGGGCATCGAATAACTGGTGATCGCCTCCGCTACTATTTTGGCGTTGCTTGGCATTCTGAATTCAAATGGTATTACCGGAATTCTTAGTTGTGTGGCGGGTTAAGTGCTGGGTGGGCTGAACCGGGGCGGACTGCAACCGAACACTGAAGGCAATTCAGCTGCTGGTGGCAGCCCGAAGGCGGCGACCAGCGTTCAAAAGGGCGACGATGCAGCAAGTTCGCCCCGGCCAGAAGGTTAACCCATGCTCGTTTGCAGACCATTTCCCGTTAATCGTTGAGTTGCTGGTGCACTGACGCCACACAACCAGCGTAGCAAAGCCACCCGGCGGATCAGTTCATAACCGAAGTAACAGCCGGCACAAGTCAGGAGCAGCAGTAACACCGCCTCAAGCGAAGCTGGAATGGCGAGTGGTTTCAGCCAGCTGGCAAACACAATAATCAGCGTTTGATGGAGCAGATACCAAGGCAAAATTGCCTGCGTGCAATACCGCAGCTTATTACCCGAAACGTCAAAGCCTAAACGAGCGCCGATGCCCGCACTAAAGTCTGCACTGAAGCCAGGCCGGTTTAGCCAAAATCCAGCGTAGCCTAATACCGCAAATAACCAACCCCAATGATTTAGTACGGAGTTCAACCGGTAAATTAATTGCACCAGTACGGATGTTTCGAACTGTGCCGCAAGAGTTGGAAACATCTGGTGCCGGTCGGCGATGGCGATGCTGTAGCACAGGACGGCTAGCACGAGAAACCAGCGGCGATAGTCAATCACTGCCTGCCACCACAATTTGTGCTGCGCCAATAAATAACCAGCGATGAATACCCCAAAATAGCGGCCATGGTTGTACCAATCGTCAACCAGCGCGTTGGTCGATTCAAACAAGGGGCGCAGATAAAACACGATCGCCACAAACACCAACACGAGCAGCAGAAAAGCATAACGCGCTGGCAGCTGTTGCAGCCATTTACTTTGCGCTAGTGCATTCAGCGGCCATCGCAACAACAACACCAGCATGCTGTAACACCATAAGTAAGGTAAAAACCACAGATGATTCCAGGTCAGCAGGCCGATTGGGCTGTGATGGTCGGGCAGTAAATCGGTTTTTGGATTGATGTAGTGCCACCAGAAATCCAGATAGCCGGGTGGGATCAGATTTTGGCTGCGGGCTTCGAAATACACTTGAGGCACCACAATCACAAACATGCCAAATAACAGCGGGATCAGCAGTCGGCTGCTGCGCAGTCGCAACAAGCTCATCGCCGACATTTTCTGTTGCACCAGACTTAATGCCATGGCACTGATTAAAAACAACAACGACATCCGCCATGGATTGGTCAGGATCATGAAATCTTGCAACGGCACGCTGGTGACGCTGCTTTTGATATGCCAGCCCCAGTCGGCCACATAATACATGCCGATGTGGTACAAAATCAGCACGGCAAAAGCTAACACGCGTAACCAGTCCAGATCGTAACGGCGGTCGATTACAGGTACTGGTCGACGGGGAAAATCAGTTTGTGTCATGCTAAGGCTCCGGTGTGAAATTAACCGCAGCATGGCCAGGCGCCGTTGCGGTGCCAAGCGGTGAGTATAAAAGCCGTGGAATTCAGGGTTAAGAGGTGGATAGGTGTGACGAGCGGTGAACGGATAAACTGGCTGCAAAGATTTGAACGGCACCAAGTCGCTTATAGTTATTTGGCTCTGGCGTTGTATTTATTGCTAAATAATAGCATTAACGCGACGTCAGTCTGGATGGAACATAGCCGCGACCCACTGAATCAGCTGCAGTTGTGGGAACCCTTTACCTGGGAATACAGTAGTGCCATCGCCACATTATTGTTGTCGCCTTTGTTGTTTTGGTGGTTTCGCCGTCATCCGCTGCGGCTCAGTAAACTGCGGATGTTATTGCTGGCGCATCTTGCCGGTTC
>JAHJNE010000069.1 GCA_018820995.1 Gammaproteobacteria bacterium
CTATCTGTTCCTGTG
The DNA here is from genome assembly GCA_018820995.1 of Gammaproteobacteria bacterium. Lineage (GTDB taxonomy): Bacteria > Pseudomonadota > Gammaproteobacteria > Enterobacterales > Alteromonadaceae > Pararheinheimera. The sequence goes on from JAHJNE010000069.1 coordinate 16, forward strand.
AAATACTTCCTGTTACTGATACGGCACATCTGGCCGCGATTGTGGCTATCATGCTTAACCTTTCTGCATCTACCTGGCGTTCGATTTCCTCCTGTCGCGCAAGTTAGTACCCTTGGCCAGTCAAATGCCATGTTACGGTACCTGGCAGTCAACGCTCTACCGCGGCACAAACAATCGCGATTATCGATCATTTCAGGCGTGGTAATAAGCATTCCTGCGGCAATGTCGTTGCCAGTCATCGACTGCCTGCAACAGAGTCTTTCAATTGATACCGCGTACCAGCTTTCGGCGGTAACGCAGTTAGCAGGCGGTTAAATGCACGGGCAATTCTACTGGCTAGCCGCCTTGTTATGCCTGACTTTCTGCACTGTATTGAGTGCAGCGCCAATCAACGCACCTTGTCAAAACGTCGTTAGCCGGCCTTGTACTGCATTGGTATTAGGTGGGGGCGGTGCCAGAGGTGGTGCTCATCTTGGGGTGATCCGGCAATTAGAAGCGCAACACATCCCGATTGATTTAATTGTGGGCACCAGCATTGGTGCTTTTGTCGGAGGTCTTTACGCCTCAGGATATAGTCCGGATGACATCGAAAAAATATTACAGACTTTAGACTGGGGAGCTGGCTTTACTGACAAAGTATCCCGTGATGAAATGCCGCTGCGCCGGAGCCAACAGCGAGATCAGTATGCGATCCGCCTCGACATTGGCCTTGGCAGTGATGGCGTGAAAGTGCCCAAAGGCTTGTTACTGGGGCAAGCGATGGCAGAGTTGATTCAAACTGCTTACGGCGTACAAAGCGCCAATCAACATTTTGACCAGTTGCCGATCCCGTTTCGGGCTATCGCGACCAATCTGCGTAATAAAGACACTGTGGTGCTGTCAGAAGGCAGCTTGATGGCGGCAGTGCAGGCGTCAATGTCGATCCCTGGTGTGGTGCAACCAATGCGGTTGAACGGTCAGATTTTAGTCGATGGTGGTGTGGCGAATAATTTGCCCATTAGTGTTGCACGCAGCTTAGGTGCCCACCGGATTATTGCCGTGGCAATTGATGCCCCGCTGCAAGATGAAGCACAGTTAGATTCTGCTTTTGCCGTAACTGAGCAGCTGACCAGTTTTTTGGTGCGTCAGGAAGTCGAGCAACAAAAAAAGCTACTGACCGTAAATGATCTATTGTTAGAGCCCAAATTAGCCGGCATCAATACGTTGGCGTTTGACAAAATGGGGCTTGCCATCGCTGCCGGTCACAAAGTTGCCGTGGCCAATAAAGCAAAATTGGCCAGTTTTTCAAGGCCAGATGTCTATCAGAAATGGCAAGTAGTGCAACGGCAACGTCTTGATCAACAAAGTAGAATATCCAAAGTAACCTTGCTGAATCAATCAGCATTGGCCGATGAGGTGTTGCTCGGGCGGTTACAGATCACACCGGGTGAAACCTATAGTGCGAATCAGTTAACCAGTTCTATTCATCGGTTATATGGGCTTGATCAGTTTGAACGGGTTCGTCATCAACTGAAAGCATTGCCCGATGGTTCGCAGGAGCTCGTGGTTGAAGCAGATGATAAAAGCTGGGGCCCGGGTTATTTAAACTTTAATTTTCTGATGGATGATGACTTTAGCAGCAACCGCCGGGTGCAATTAGCGGCGTCTTACAACCGAACCAATCTCAGTCCGCATGGTGCCGAGTGGTATAACGAAGTGGCTATTGGCACCGACAAACTATTTAGCAGTGAACTCTATTGGCCCATCTACAATACCGGTACTTTTGTTTCTGCCAAAGCCTACCGCACCATTGGCACCTTGATTATTGAAGACAATGAAGGTTTGTCTCTGGGGGAATTTATTCGTCAGGAGAATGCATTGGCATTGCGGGCCGGGGTGAATTTATCTGACGATGCGCAATTGACGGCAGCCTGGCTGGATAAATCGGGTCGATATCAGTTACCGGCATTTTTGGCCACCAGCTTTGGCGAGAAATATATTCATTTCACCCGTCAGGGACCAGAGTTAAAACTGTTGTGGGATAGTCTTGATCATCCAAGTTTTCCGGGGCGCGGCTTTAAATTAGATATCAGCCGGCAATGGTTGGATGATGAATTTCGTGGTACTGCTGCTAGTAGTATTAACAATTCGTTGGAACTTATCGCCGCCACCAGCTGGCAGAATCACCGGCTAAAAGGGCGCTGGCTGGAACAAAGTTATCATTCGGCCAATGGCGATATAGCGCTGGAGCAATATTCGCTTGGTGGTTTGTTAAATCTCTCCGGTTACCCCAGAAACTACCTGTACAGCTCAGCACTAAAATTCGGCAGTCTGGTTTATCTGTATAAAATGCATGAAAACCGCTTTAGTTTTTTTCAGTCGCCATTTTATCTTGGGGGATCCGTTGAACGCGGTTGGGTCAAAGATAGCGTCTGGCAACCCAGCAATACCAGCAGAGCAGAATGGATTTGGGCGGGTAGTTTATTCTTAGGTTGGGATAGCCCGATTGGCACTGTACTTTTTGGTTATGGTCAGGCGCAAAATATTTACCGTGAGCAAAACCAGCAATTGTATTTGTCGATAGGTCAGTGGTATTAACGCCAAGTTGCCAAGTTGCCAAGTTGCCACGTTGCTAAGATGCTGACCTTAGCGTTGCATTCTCTATGCGCTCTAGAAGTGGTCAGCCGTTTTTGCTTGCCACCGCTTAAAACGTGGCTCCAATACTCAGCTTCTGACGGAAGTCTCTGATATCAAAGACACTGGTAGGGAGCCCTGGCAGGCGAATTTCCAGATCCGTTTCATTATATTGATAGGACCACGACAAGCGGATCTGATCGGTCAGCCGATAGCGGATGCCGAAGTTCGCGGTCACTTCCCGGTCGAAATATAAATAGGGGATGGGTTGATTCAGTAAATGCAGCAAATTGCCATCGCTATAAAATTCAATTGGCCAAGCCGCCATGCGGTATTTTAAATCCCATTCCAGTGCAGCAAACCGATAATTCAGTTGATTGGATGATGAAAGTAACTTGAACGTCTCATTGTCGTCGCGAAAATAAGCTTTTTTAACCCCTGTTGTCGCCACCAGATCTAAGCTCAATTGCGGTTGTTGTATCAAGGCATAACCAGGGCCGGTGCTGAGATCAAGATTGCGATAGTCACTGGCTAAATAATTGTATTGATATTCAACGCTACCACGCCAAAACAGGCGTGGCTGAATAAAGTAGTCAATACTGGGGTTAATATCGTACTGGTGGGTTTTACGCGCCTGATCTTTTAATTCATAGTCAAAATGGCTATCCAGCGAGGCGCGCCATTGCTGATGCTTATATTCAGTCGCCAACACCAGATTTAACAATGAGCTGTCCTGTTTGCCGTGGCGGCTGCTGGCGCTGACATCCAATTCTATCGACCAGGGTTTGGCTACAGTAGCCGGTGTTGCAGTGGTCGATAATTCGTCTTCATAGTGCACCACATCACCTTGGCTGGTGGCAGTCGATGTAGCGTTAGCAATAGCAGTTGGCTCGGTCTGCACCGTCGTGTCGGCCGATAGCATCATCCCGGTTGAAGAAATTACAGCAGTTGAAGAAAGTACAGGAGTTGCGGCAAGCGTGGCTTGTACTGGCGTATTCAGAGTATCTATCTGAATAATTTCACTGCGTGAAATGCTGACCAAGCCAGCATAGGGTAACAACAGGCTGATATATTCTGCGGTTTGAGTTTCGATGGTGCCGGTCAGGATATCGCCATTTTTTAGTTGCAACCGGCTGACATTCGCTGCTGCCGGCAATGCCAGACCAAGCGACAATACCGCCAATAAAAAATGCCATCTATACACAATAACCCCTTGAATAACAGTGAAAAAGCCAGCGTTTTCGCGCTGGCTTTGTTGCATTTGTTCGGCGAGTAACTGTTTGCTTACAACGCCAACAGCACAAAACCACCAAATGCTAAAGTAGCGGCGATTAAACAGTAAGGCAATTGCGTCACCGCATGTGAGATTAAATCACAGCCAGAGCCTTGTGCTGCCAGTACCGTTGAGTCGCTATAGAAACAAGCTTGCGAACCAAAAGAAGCTGCTGACAATAACGCCCCAATCACCAGTGGAATATCTGCGTTGACCGATTGCGCCAATGGCATCACGATTGGAATCGATACCGCAAATATCCCCCAGGAGGAGCCGGTGGCAAAGGACAAAATCGCCATCGACAAAAACACCAGTGCCGGTAACATTGCAGCCGTCATATAAGGGGTTAAGTTTTCTATGACAAACATCGGCAAGTGTAATTTGTCGCAGACATCTTTAAAGATAAAGGCTGCGATGACGGTACTAATGGCAGGCATCATGGTTTTAAAGCCATTCATCATCACGTCCATCATGTCGGCAATCGACATCAGTTTTTGGGCGGCATAATAAACAATGGTGCAGACCAACGTCGCCATCACCCCTTTAAGCACATCAATATCGAAGTAAACGGTAAAGGCAATCAGCATCAACATCGGCACCACAAAGTTGTGCAGCTGACCATGTTTATTGCCTTGTTCAAATTCTTCTTCAATCGAATGCATGGCATATTCATCACTTGTGTGATGTGGCATTTGCTGCGAGGCGTGGTGTTGTGCTTGTGGCACAGGTGGTACCTTGACTTGATCAGCTGCTATTTCACAGTCATATGGCAGCCCAGCTTGAGTTGCCAGCTCGGCTTTTTTCATTGGGCCAATATCCGGCATAATTTTGAGCGCAACCAACAATACACACAATAACGCCAGCCAAGGGTAAAACATATAAGGAATGGCGCTGATATAAACGCTAATGCCTTTGTCTTCTGCGGACGCGATGCCGTTATCGACTAAAAGACCGCCGAAAAAAACCGCCCAAGTGGAAATTGGAATAATCACACAAACCGGCGCTGCAGTAGAATCGACGATATAAGCCAGTTTCTGCCGCGAAATTTTGTATTTATCGGTGACCCGTTTCATCGCTTCGCCAACAGACAGCGCATTCAGGTAATCGTCGATAAAGATAATCATGCCGAGGAGAAAGGTCATCACCATTGACGAGCGTGGACCCTCTGCCATTTTGGAGCCAAAACGGCCAAAAGCCAAAGCGCCACCGGTGTGAATGAGCAAACCAATCAAAGCACCAAAACCACCACAAACAAGGATAAGCCAGCCGATGGTTTCGTCTTGCATCACTTTTAGTGAAATTTCAGCGAAGCTGGTCAAGGAAGAGGTTGGACTGATCATTAACAGACCAACAATGGCACCAACCACTAACGCCAAAATAGGCCGTTTCAGCCAAATGGCAACGGCCATCACAACAATAGGAGGAATTAAACTTAACGCGCTGGGTGAATCCATCAGGGGGTTCCTTACAAAAAACTCGACTGCTTGGTTACAGCACAATGAAACAACCGTAAAGCGGCTTGTTTATTGTCTGGTTTCACTCGGGCTTTGGCAGATTGTGGCCTGCGGGCCTTTGTAGTTATTTTTAGGTTTTTTTCCGACAATCTGACAGGAGTTGCGGCCGGATATGATAACAAAAATTTATCCGGCTTCAATCTTTGATTAGGCGAAGAGGGGCAGTTGTTTTAGCAGGGACGATTCAATGAGGATCGGTTGTCAAACAGGATGTCTTGTTCTGACTGATTGTTTGTTGCTGTGTTGCCAGAATGTGCTTTCACCATTGCGGCCAGTTGGCTTTGCGAGCAGCTACAATCGTCATTGGCAGCGATTAAGTCCGCTGCACTTTCAGGTCCGGAATGTTGCAAAAGTTGCTGTCGAAACCAGGCGTTGCGACGAAGCAGGGATTTTTTCTGTGGCAGCATAGTGGCTCCGGTGTTGAATGAGTTCAATCTCGTTAAGTGACCCTATGAGTGTTTGATGACTGGAG
>JAHJNE010000582.1 GCA_018820995.1 Gammaproteobacteria bacterium
CTGATGGGGGCCAATGGTTTGGTGAGCAGACATCCGTGACTCCTTGCGCGGTGAATTTTGGTGGTGAATGTGGGCGCGACTTCCGTACCTTTTTCAGCAAAAGTCCGCAGCTGCAGACTAAAGGTTGCGCTGCTTACTTTGCAAGCAGAAAAATGCCCGGATTGAAGGCCTTTTCCGCTATACAGGCACAGCAGTCCTGTTTACACTGCTGTTTTGCTGTACAACGAGATAACCCATGAGCCAGCTGAATTTTAACCGTCCCGATGAATTGCAACGTGATTGTGTTGATGACTTTTTCGAAGATTTTCGGGATGCCTACGAACAATGTGAAAATACCCTGATTGAACTGGAGCAACACCCACAACAAGCGGAGTTACTGCACGGGATTTTCCGGGTGGTGCACACCATCAAAGGTAACTTAGGCTTTATCGGTTTATTCTCGCTGATCCCGTTATTACAAAGTCTTGAAGATGTACTGGATGATATCCGTAAAGGGCATATGGCGTATGACAGCGCTTTGTGTGACGTCATTCAATTAACGCTCGATCGCACGCAGCAATGGGTTGAAGCCAGCATTGCCAATACCGCGAAGCCGTTAACTGCTGCCAGTTTGCAGCAAATCTGTCAGCGACTCACCGGCCTGACCAGCGCCGATGAGCGTTCCAGAGAAGTGCGCATTCGCAATATTCTGGGGTTGCTCGACCCAGAACATCCACAAGCCTTAGCCATCACCGACGATGCACTGCCTGATTCGGTGGCGCAAAGTACCGCAGTAGAATCGGATCTTTCTGAATCCTCGGCAATCGCGGCATGCCGGCGCTTGTTGCAGTATTACGGCATTCGGATGGACGCTGATTTAGAGTTTTTTATTCAGCTTATTCCGGCACTTGAGCAACGTCATCCACGTTGGCTTGGCCGCACCGCCCGCCAGTTATTTTTAGTACTGGAAATGAATCGCTTGTCCGGTGCCAAAGTGGATACAGTGCAACTGGCCGTGGCCGTGATGCTGCACGATTTAGGCATGTCGTTTTTACCGTTGAATATGCTGGATGCTCAAGGGCTGGCCGATCCGGCGCAATTAAGTGTCTGGATGCGTCATGCTGATATGGGCGCCAGTCTGGTGGCGAGTTCTCCCCGCTGGCAGGATGCAGCGGCGATGATTTGGCAACACCACGAACATCATGACGGTAGTGGTTTGCCGGATGCGCTGGAAGGCGCTGATATCAGCGAAGGTGCCAAGTTATTGATTATTGCTGACGCGTTCGACAACCTTGCCAGTGATGGCGACAGCCAGGAGCAACGCAAGCGCTCATTGATTAAGGCGTTGCAGTATGTGAACAGTGGCTCAGGTACCCAATTTGACCCCGACTGGGTGGCGATGTTTAGCGAAGTGATTAAGCTGCATAAACAGCATTATCAGCGCTAGTGGTGATTATGCTATTGGGCTTCAGTTGGTTTTGAGAGGTCTCAAATCCACCAACTGTAAAACGAGTCCACTGCCAAGCCAGTCCACTGTTGCCGGGGTCAACTGCGACTTAGGTCAACAGTTACTTAGGTCAATAGCTACCTGGGTCAACAGTTAACTCGGACCACAATTATCTAAATCCACTGCAAATCGAACAGACTTGCAGTGGACATTATTGCGCTGGCGACTTAAATCGCTGGCAGCACCGCGCTGACGAGGCCAATCAATCCACCAAACACACCACCCCAAACCACCAACCAGCCAAGATGCTTGGCAATCAATTGTTGGATCAGCTCTTTTACCAGCTGTGGGGTCAGCTCGTCCAAACGGGCTTGTACTAACAAGGCAATTTTAGGCTGCAACTGACTGATATTATCGCCAGATATCAGCTGTTGCTGTAACTGCGCCTGCACTTCCGTGCTGTCGGCAAGTTCGATTAACGATGCGCGTAATTTATTGATAAAAGGCTGCTCCAGCGGCTGTAACATAGCCGGGCCGCCAAACATCGCCAACATGCCGCCTAATGATGATTGTTGAACTGTGTCGAGTAACGCGGCAAAAGCCGGAGATAAATCAATGGCTTCAATCACCGGCGCCAGTTTGAGTTGCACTGCTGGTGAGTCTGGTTCAGCAGCTGTATTACCAGCAGCTAAGCGTTGCAGGTTTTGTGTGCTAAAAAATTGCTCCATCACCAATTGATGCAAAGCGACTTTAATTTCGTTAAAGCGGGCGGGGATCACCCCAGAGCCATACAGTAATGGCACTTTTTCAAACAACATATGAATTGCCAGCCAGTTGGTAATGGCACCGGAAAATGCAAACAACCCCATGGTCCAGAGCCAGGGCAGCGCCGCGAACCAACCAATCACCATGGCCAGTGCGGCCAGTAAATTCGTGACCAGACTTTTATTCATCACAACTCCTAAAAATTACTTCTACCACCACTTATGAAACCAACTCAGTCTCAATCAGCAGCGCATTTTAATCACTGAACCAGCGCCAAGCAATTGCCGCATGTCAGCGCGCCAAGGCAGCTGCTGGCGCCGCTTTGTGGGTGCGAACTCAAACCAATTGCAGGCAGCCTACTGGCATTTGGATTGAATCACAATGATTGTGCTGTAGTTGGGATCAGTTCCCGAATTTTTGTGCAATCCAGATGACAGATTGGTTGCAACTTAAACGATTAAGGTGTAGGTTTAAGCAGCGATAGATAAGGCTTCAAATAAAGTTGTAACCTGC
>JAHJNE010000583.1 GCA_018820995.1 Gammaproteobacteria bacterium
CGGCGACTTTATTAAAACCAACCTTTAACGAAGCAATCCCAGTCCGAGCTTTTTCCCGTTGTTCCAACTGCTCAAGATAGTCGGTCGCGCCGGTGGCGAGTGCCCGCCATTGATCGAGCTCCGGCGAATAACCATCTGCAATCACGCCGCCGTCACGTATTAATACCGGCGGTGATTCAATAATCGCTCGTTCCAGCAGTGCACAAAGCTCAGGGATTGGCTGACAATGTTGGCGGATTTGCGACAGTAATGACGACTTTAATGGCGTGAGGGTCAGCTGCAGTTGGGGTAACTGCTGCAGCGCTTGGCGTAAGCGGGCGAAATCACGTGGTCTTGCCGAGCGTAAAGCCAAGCGCGCCACAATTCGTTCAATATCGCCGATTTGTTTTAACTGCGGCTGCAAATCCAGCCAGTACTGTTGCAGTTCCGCCACTGCCTGATGACGTTTGCTGACAGTAGCCTGGTCGCGAAGTGGCGCATGGATCCAACGTTTGAGTAACCGACTGCCCATAGCCGTCTGACATTGGTCCAGTACCGAAGCCAGCGTTTGATCAAATTGACCGTTCAACCGTTGGGTGAGTTCAAGATTACGTCGGGTCGCGGCGTCGAGGACGATGTGGTCTTGCGACCGTTCCAGTGCGATAGAACGTAAATGCGGTAAAGCGCTGCGCTGCGTATCTTTAACATACTGCATCAGGCAGCCGGCCGCCATTAATGCAACCGGCGCTTCGTTCACACCAAAGCTTAGTAAGTCACGGGTACCGAATTGCTGGCACAACAAACGTTCGCTGCTGGTGAGGTCGAATTCCCAAATCGGACGGCGTCGGGCGCCTTTGCCTTTAATTATGGCATCTGGCAGCAGGTGATCTTCACTATAAAGAAGTTCCGCCGGATTTAACCTTTGCAATACGCCATATAAATCGTCTAGTTGTGACACCTGGGTCAGCAAAAACCGGCCTGAGGTTAAATCCAGATAAGCCAAACCGAACTGATCTTTCACCTGATACAGCGCCGCCAATAAGTTGTCTTGCCGCTCATTGAGTAATGCTTCATCGGTGACGGTGCCTGGCGTGACAATCCGGACGACTTTGCGTTCAACCGGGCCTTTGCTGAGCGCCGGATCGCCAATTTGTTCACAAATCGCCACCGACTCGCCCAAAGCAACCAGTCGAGCCAGATAGTTTTCCATCGCATGATGGGGCACACCGGCCATCGGGATCGGCGAGCCCGCAGATTGGCCGCGTTTAGTTAGTGATATATCCAAAAGTGCCGAAGCTTTTTTGGCATCGTCGTAAAATAATTCATAAAAATCGCCCATCCGGTAGAACAGCAAAATGTCCGGATTTTCGGCTTTTAAACGCAGATACTGTTGCATCATTGGTGTGTGAGCGGGGAGAACAGCGTTGGAGGCTTGCTCGGTTTTTAGTTCTGACGGCATAATGAGGTTCTGTATTCCTGCACTGGACAAATAATGACGGTTCCTGCCCAAACCCAGCTATTGGCGACTGAACTTGGTCAGCTATTATTACGGAAAAAATGCGCTATCACCACTGCTGAATCTTGCACCGGGGGTGGTATCGCCTACAGTTTGACTGCAATTGCCGGTAGTTCAGCTTACCTCGACCGCGGTTTCATTACTTACAGCAATAAAGCGAAACAACAATTGCTGGCGGTTAAAAGCGCCACTTTATTACAATTTGGCGCAGTCAGTGAAGAAGTGGTCTCTGAAATGGCGGCAGGTGCGGCAGTTGCTGCCAATGCACAAGTCTCGGTTGCGGTGTCTGGTATTGCAGGGCCCGATGGCGGCTCGGCGTTAAAACCAGTAGGAACTGTTTGCTTTGGTTTTCATCTGTTCGGTCATACTGTGACCACTAAAATGGTCTTTCACGGCGACCGTGAGGCAGTGCGTCAGCAATCGATTGATTTTGCGCTACAGCAACTGATTTTATTGTTGACAGAGGAAACGCATTCAACTACTGTATGAGCATACAGCATTTCATGCCTTTTAAGATTTTCTACCGGAGATTCAAATGGACGATAACAAGCAAAAAGCACTGGCCGCCGCCTTAGGTCAAATTGAACGCCAGTTCGGTAAAGGGTCCATTATGCGACTGGGCGACAGCACCGCACTTGATATCGATTTCATTCCAACCGGTTCATTAGGTCTCGATATTGCGCTTGGTATTGGTGGCTTACCTTGTGGCCGGATCGTCGAAATTTATGGTCCAGAATCTTCAGGTAAAACCACGTTAACATTGCAAGTGGTCGCAGAAGCCCAAAAAATGGGTAAAACCTGTGCGTTCATCGATGCAGAACACGCTTTAGATCCACTGTATGCTGCTAAGTTAGGCGTCAACGTCGCTGACTTACTGGTGTCGCAACCAGATACTGGCGAACAGGCACTGGAAATTTGTGACATGTTAGTCCGTTCTGCTGCAGTGGATGTGATTGTAGTCGACTCGGTCGCAGCTTTAACGCCTAAAGCTGAAATCGAAGGTGATATGGGTGATACGCATGTTGGTTTGCAAGCGCGTCTGATGTCACAAGCTTTGCGTAAACTCACAGGTAATATCAAACGTTCTAACACCTTATGTATTTTCATCAACCAAATCCGGATGAAAATTGGTGTAATGTTTGGCTCACCAGAAACCACCACCGGTGGTAACGCCTTGAAATTCTATGCGTCAGTACGTTTAGATATCCGTCGTATTGGATCGGTAAAAGAAGGCGACGAAGTGGTGGGTAACGAAACTCGCGTCAAGGTAGTGAAAAACAAAGTTGCACCACCGTTTAAACAAGCTGAATTTATTATTCAGTATGGCTCTGGCATCAGCAAAAATGGCGAGCTGATTGACTTAGGTGTCAATGAAAAGCTGATTGATAAAGCGGGTGCTTGGTATGCTTATAAAGGCAACAAAATCGGTCAGGGTAAAGCGAACTCAATGAAGTTCCTGCAAGAGAACCCGGCGATTGCCCTTGAAATTGAAACTGAGTTGCGTAGCCGTTTGTTGCTAGCAGCGAAAAAAGGCACTGCAGCTGTGGTTGAAGATATGGCTGCTGAAGAGCTTGAAGAACTTTAAAATTTAAAAACGTTCAGTATGTAGCCGGCATTGTGGCCGGTAAAATAAAAAACCAGCTACGGCTGGTTTTTTATATTGAACGTCATTCATTTGTACTTCAAATGAATAGGCTGAAGCCACGGCCATACCAAGTCCTGCAAAAAGCATTTAATGCGACTGTGAATTGGAAGTTTGCTGGCGATTAAGAATATTATATTTTTTGTGGTCTACCAGAAAACCAGCACTTCGATATATCAGCTCAATTTTTCCCTTATTACGTAGTTCTTTTAAGCCAACGTTGAGTGCTTTTGCCGCAGCGCTGCCATCTGGATGAAGACGGCTTACTACAAAATGCCGGCTGTCATTAAGTAAAATTGCGACATTCGGTACCATTTTTAGCTGAATTTTTTCAAGTTGATATAGACCGCCTGGAGCCTTAAACAATGGCATTAACATGAAATCAACCCACTGCATATGCACCATCCGGGCTTGACTGAGCCATTCATCTTCCTGAATTAACTCTTTTAATGGTAAATCAGACAACGTAAGCCAGTCGGTTTGCCATTTTGGCGTCGACACTGCGGACAAGTCGGCCAGTTGTGATAGTTCCTTTACAGCAAACACCTTTTTATTAGCCGGACTGGCGAATATTCCGGCCAGATACTGCCCTTTTTTGATAACAGGATCGCTGATATAAATTTTGTCGGAAATGCGGTTCGCGTCACTTAACCAATAAGTATCAAAGCTGAGAAGTAATTCGCCGGTTTCAAGCATTTTAGTATTTCTAAAATTCACTTTTCCGGGGATATAGTTAAACTTTTTATTAAATCCTCCTAAAGCCAAAGCTTGCTGTAACACCACCATATCTGCAACATCGCGCCGCAAGTAAGGACTGTTAAATTCCATAATGGATAACACGTCGCGATTATCTAAAAACTTTAGATAATCTTCGTAGACGTCATCTCGGATATAGATATCAACTTGCTCTGCTGCCGCAACCGCAGTTGCCTGCAAAAGCAATAAACCTAATATGACACGACACCAACACAGCATTGAATTCGCCTCTTAATGACATGCTCAAAGCATAGAACTGACTGGACAATACAACAATGCATATTTAGCCATCTAAACGTTTAGAAGTTGACAATCGCGCTGTTTTTAGCCAAAGTAGCCACACTTTTATCCTGTGTGGAGCTGTTATGCCTATCAAAGTTGTCGATCAATTACCTGCAGTCGAAGCCCTATCTGCTGAAAACGTATTTGTGATGACAGAAAGTAGAGCTGCACAACAAGATATCCGTCCGTTAAAGATTGCAATATTAAATCTGATGCCAAACAAAGTGACGACGGAAATCCAGTTACTTCGCTTGTTAGCGAATAGTCCATTGCAAGTAGATATCGACCTGATCCGATTGGATAATCATGTCAGTAAAAATACTCCGGAAAGCCATCTAAATTGTTTTTATAAGTATTTTTCCGATATTCAACAACAAAAATATGATGGTCTGATCATTACCGGCGCACCTCTAGGTTTGGTGGATTATGAAGATGTCAGCTACTGGCCACAACTTTCAGAAATTCTTGAGTGGGCGGACAGGCATGTCACATCGACGCTGTTTTTATGTTGGGCTGCACATGCGGCTTTGTATTATTACTATGGTCTGCAACGGGAGATCCGTGGTGACAAATTATCCGGAGTGTATTGGCAGGATGTTGTCCAGCCGTTAAGTCCTCTGGTTCGGGGTTTTGATGATAAGTTTTTGGTTCCGCATTCTCGCTACGCCCAGGTGCCGAAACAAAAGTATCAGCAACATGTTGATATTCATGTGTTAGCAGAAGCTGATGTGACGGGCGCCTATTTATTGCAAAACAGCAGCGGCAGTCGGGTGTTTGTGACTGGTCATCCAGAATATGATTTAACGACACTGAATGATGAATACCAGCGCGATCTCAATGCAGGGCAGGAACCTAAAGTACCTGAAAACTATTTTCGAAATGATGACCCAACAAAAGGGCCGCAAAAGTTGTGGCAAAGCCATGCTTTTTTACTGTTCAGCAACTGGCTGAACTACTATGTGTATCAGGCGACCCCCTTTGATATTCAACAAATTGGTCAGGATCGATTGTCATGAGCAGTACAACATCTCAAACATTATTGACGCCCGAGGCGTTCGGACATTTATTAGCGCAGCGAATATTGGTACTTGATGGCGCTATGGGAACGATGATCCAAAGCTATCAATTACAAGAAGAGGATTATCGAGGCGACGAGTTCGCGCATTGGGCGTCAGATCTGAAAGGCAACAACGATTTATTGGCTCTGACTAAACCCGACATTATTCTGGAAATCCACCGTCAGTATCTCGCTGCTGGCGCGGATATTCTGGAAACTAACAGTTTTAACGCGACATCCATTGCGATGGCCGACTATGACATGTCGCATTTGTCAGCACGGATCAATCGCGAGTCGGCGGCTTTAGCCCGCAAAGCTTGTGACGAATTCACAGCATTAACGCCCGATAAACCGCGCTACGTTGCCGGTGTGTTAGGCCCAACCAACAGAACTGCGTCCATTTCACCTGATGTCAATGATCCAGGCTATCGCAATGTTGACTTCGATACGCTCGTTGCAGCATATACCGAATCGACACACGCACTGATCGAAGGTGGCGCCGATATTATTATGTTAGAAACAATTTTCGACACATTAAACGCCAAAGCTGCCGCCTTCGCTGTACTTCAGGTCTTTGATGAAATTGGTTATAAGCTACCAGTGATGATCTCAGGCACTATTACTGATGCGTCAGGACGGACGCTCTCTGGCCAAACGACGGAAGCTTTTTACAATTCATTGGCGCATGTGGAACCCGTCACTTTTGGTTTGAACTGCGCTTTAGGGCCAGATTTATTAAGACCTTATGTAGAAACGCTTTCAGGCATTTCTGAATGTTATGTGTCTGTGCATCCAAATGCCGGGTTGCCAAATGAATTTGGCGAATATGATTTAGGTGCAGTAGAGATGGCTACTGAAATCAAAGATTGGGCGGTGCAAGGTTTTTTGAATGTGGTCGGTGGTTGTTGTGGGACCACTCCAGAACACATTAAAGCGATTGCGACCGCAGTAGCGGGCGTGAAGCCGCGCCAGCCAAAAGCCATTTCGCACCAGTTTAATCTGGCCGGCCTTGAAGCCTTTTCGTTGGAGTGGTAATGCAACAAGTCAGATTTATTAATATAGGTGAGCGTACCAACGTCACCGGTTCTGCCCGGTTCAAAAAGTTGATCCTTGATGGTAAATACGAAGCAGCACTTCAAGTGGCGCGGCAGCAAGTAGAAAGTGGTGCCCAGATCATTGACATCAACATGGACGAAGCCATGCTCGACAGCAAGGCCGCCATGGTGCGCTACCTGAATTTACTTGCGTCCGAGCCTGATATTTCCCGCGTGCCCATTATGGTCGACTCGTCAAAATGGGAAGTCATTGAAGCCGCACTTAAATGTATTCAGGGCAAAGCGGTTGTTAATTCAATTTCGTTAAAAGAAGGCGAAGCGCAATTTTTGCATCAGGCAAAATTACTCCGCCGTTATGGTGCTGCCGTTGTCGTGATGGCGTTCGACGAAGTAGGACAAGCAGACACGCAAAAGCGTAAAGTCGAAATTTGTCAGCGCGCTTACAAAATTCTGGTGGAACAAATCGGTTTCCCGCCGCAAGACATTATTTTTGACCCGAATATTTTTGCCGTTGCCACTGGTATTGAAGAGCACAACAATTACGCTGTCGATTTCATTGAAGCGACGCGGGAAATTAAAAAGTTGTGCCCTTATGCGAAAATCTCTGGCGGTGTATCCAACGTTTCCTTTTCATTTCGTGGCAATGATCCGGTACGTGAAGCCATCCATTCCGTGTTTTTGTATCATGCGATTAAAGCTGGCATGGACATGGGCATTGTCAATGCCGGTCAACTCGCCGTTTATGATGATATTCCCGAACTACTGCGTGAGCGGGTCGAGGATGTGATCCTCAACCGTCGGGATGATGCAACTGAACGGTTGTTAGAGATTGCGGCCCAGTTCAAAGGCGATGGTACCGTTGCAGTAAAAGAAGACGAAGCATGGCGCAGCTGGCCGGTGAATAAGCGACTTGAACATGCTTTGGTAAAAGGCATCACTGATTTTATTGATATTGACACTGAAGAAGCCCGGCTGCAGGTCGAGCGGCCGCTGCATGTTATTGAAGGTCCGTTGATGGACGGTATGAATGTGGTCGGTGACTTATTTGGTGAAGGCAAGATGTTCCTGCCGCAGGTAGTCAAGTCCGCACGGGTGATGAAAAAAGCGGTTGCTTACCTGCAACCTTATATAGAGTTAGAAAAGGCCGGTACTGGGGCGCGAGCCCAAGGCAAAGTTCTGATGGCAACGGTCAAAGGTGATGTGCACGACATCGGCAAGAATATTGTTGGCGTGGTCCTGCAATGTAACAACTATGAAGTAATTGATTTAGGCGTAATGGTGCCTTGCGCCACCTTGCTACAAAAAGCCAAAGAGCTAAATGTCGACATCATTGGTTTATCAGGGTTGATTACGCCATCTCTGGACGAAATGGTGCATGTCGCAAAAGAAATGACCCGGCTAGGTTTTACCATTCCACTATTAATAGGTGGTGCCACTACGTCTAAAGCCCATACCGCGATTAAGATTGCACCAAATTATCAACATGGCGTGGTGTATGTACCCAATGCTTCTCGTAGCGTGTCTGTTGTTCAATCTTTGATTAGCCCAACGCAAAAGCCTGACTATTTAGCGCGGGTGAATGACGAGTACCGTCGCGCCATCGAGCAACATCAACGATCTCGCCCAGGCGAAAAAATGCTGTCTTTGGTTGAAGCGCGCGACAATAAATTCAAGCTGGATCTGACAAAAGTGGCGCCAGCGCCAAAAAAACCAGGTATTCACATTTGGCAAGATGTTGAATTACAGAAACTGCGTGACTTCATTGACTGGACACCGTTTTTTTTGACCTGGCAGTTATCCGGTCGGTATCCGGCAATTCTGAATCACCCGGAAGTTGGCATTGAAGCGCGCAAGCTCTTTCAGGATGCCAACGATATGTTGGATCTTATGATTGGTTCTCGCAAAATCACCGGTCGTGCCGTTTTTGGTTTATTCCCAGCCAATAGTGAAGGCGACGACATTATTGTTTATACCGATGAAAACCGTACTGTCGAAAAACACCGTTTATATAATCTGCGCCAGCAATTACAACTGCGCAACAACGCACCGAATAGCTGTTTGGGTGATTTTGTCGCGCCAGTCACTTCTGGTATTGCCGACTATATAGGGGCCTTTGCGGTAAGTACCGGTTTTGGTGCAGATGAGTTTGCTGCTGAGTTTGCCGCGGCTCATGATGACTATAACAGTATTATGGTCAAAGCTCTGGCAGACCGGTTGGCTGAAGCATTGGCAGAGTATCTGCACCAACAAGTTCGAAAAGACTACTGGGGTTATGCTGCTGATGAAAAGTTAGATAACGAAGCGCTGATCCGCGAGGCCTATCAGGGTATCCGTCCGGCACCTGGTTATCCAGCGTGCCCAGAGCATACCGAAAAAGGCACTTTGTTTGAGATGTTGAATGTAACTGCTGAAACTGGTCTGGAACTCACCGAGAGTTACGCAATGTGGCCAGGCGCTGCAGTGTCGGGGTGGTACTTTGCGCATCCAGATAGCAAGTATTTTGCTGTCAGCAAAATAGATGATGATCAGTTGTTGGACTACGCCCAGCGCAAAAACTTCACTAAAGAAGAAGCGCAAATGTGGCTGGCACCAAATTTACGTTGATATGTGTATATAAAGAAAGCCAATGAGAAATGGATTTCTCATTGTTGATCTTACTTTAAGTAGAATTTGATGTTGGATCTGTTGGTAAAATAAGCATATTTAGCCCTATTTTAGAAAATGTGCCGATTAAATCAGCAGTCAGTTTAAAATCTTCATATTCCCGCTTGCGCCATTTCAAAAACGCCCTATAATGCGCGCCATGCCGACGGGGCGGTGCGAAAGCAGCGTTCTGGGTGAGTTTGCAAGAAGTTGAAAAAGTCGATAAAAAGACGCTTGACACGAACTGAAAACTGACTAAAATGGCCGCCTCGCAGCGACGACCGGTTGAAAGACCTGAAA
>JAHJNE010000584.1 GCA_018820995.1 Gammaproteobacteria bacterium
AAGATAACACCATGAATCAGTTTTGAGGGAAGCTGATTTAAGGAGAGGCAATGCGGATGAGGGTCTCATTGCCATCGGTAAACCTTAAGAATAATTGCTGATTTTTACGTGGTCGAGGGTTGGACGTTATAGTCCAAACGACTTTGGCAGCCGCAAGGCTGCCTTTTTTATTGTCAATTCAAAACCACCTCCTATGGAGGTGGTGATCGGCTCTGGGGCTATGCCTCAAGAAAGCTCATGCTAGATACTTGGACTCGTTTGTAACCAGCAAATGAGGTAGTAAATAGCATGAGCAGATATGAATCCGCATCACACGTATTCTATCGTTGTCAGTATCACATCGTTTGGACACCAAAGTATAGGTTCAAAATCCTGACAGGAAATTTGGGTAAAGAGCTATATAGAAGCATTTACGTATATTGTTCAATGAAAAAATGCAACGTAGTCGAGCTGAATGTTCAAATAGATCACGTGCATTTAGTTGTAAGAACGCCACCAAATGTAAGCGTTTCAGAGCTGATGGGTGTGCTAAAGGGGCGAACGGCTATAAGGCTGTTTAACAAGTTTCCGCATCTTAGAAAGAAAAAACTTTGGGGAAACCATTTTTGGCAGCGTGGATATTTTGTAGATTCAGTGGGAGCGAACGAAGAGATAATAAGACGATATGTAAGACATCAAGACAAAGTGGCTCGCGAAGACGAAGAGCGGCAAATGATGTTGGATATGGAGTCACGTTAAATTAGCCCCCTTCTAGGGGGCCTTTTGCAAAGCCACCTCCTAAGGAGGTGGATTTTTACTCCAGTAACGTTGCGTCATTTTTTTAACTGATGAAATACAGGCTTTTTTAGTTTTGGCAAATACTCGCAGAGCTATCAAATAAAATTCTCTCCTGTGCTTAAATGCTCAGCTCTATTTTTATTAAATACCTATAGCTGGTGGAATTTAAGCAAAGGCGTTTGTAGAATCTAAGTTGAAATGATTCCATCTAGTAAAAACGAGATGTAATGTGCAAACAGAGATATTGATAAGTCCAATTTGCATATTTGATATGGGCTAGTGTTCGAACACCGGAGCAGAAAATATTTCGATGTGAGTGCAAGTGCCTTTGACTGAATATAAAAGGCACCATGTCGGTTTTTTTAGAGATTCTGGTTACGTAAATTAATCAGATGTTACCTGACTATCAGAATCAGAGCCACGCAAATCAATCATTTTATATTTATCTATCAACGCGTAGAGGGTAGGTCTGGTCACACCTAAGACATCTGCAGTCTTGGACAGATTACCATTCGAAAGATTATGGGCATGTCTAATGGCCTGAGTTTCAGCTTGTTCCCGTACTTTACGCAGTGTTAATAGTGGCGAAGTTGCTTTATCATCCAATATTAAGCCTAAATCTTCGGCATTGATAAATTTATTATCTGCCATGATGACCGCAGATTTTAGCTTGTTTTGTAGCTCTCGAATATTTCCTGGCCAGCGGTGGCCAAGCATGGCATGAATTGCATCTTCAGTGAAACCTTGAATATTGGTATTAAATTCTTGATTGAATTTTTGTAACAAAGATTTCGCGATCACCACGATATCCTGGCCACGATTACGAAGTGGGGGAATGTTCAAGGTGATTTCACTCACTCGGTAAAACAAATCTTCCCGGAATGTTTGTTCAGTTACCATATCAGCAAGGTTGCGATGTGTTGCACATACTACGCGGACGTCTACTTCAATTTCACTCCGGCCACCAACCCGCTCAATGACCCGTTCTTGTAAAAAACGTAGCATTTTTGCCTGCAAGGCCAAAGGCATGTCGCCGATTTCGTCCAGCATCAGCGTTCCACCATTGGCAGTTTCAATTTTGCCTAAGGTGGTTTTGTAGGCACCGGTAAAGGCGCCTTTTTCATAACCGAATAATTCACTTTCTAGTAGGTTATCCGGAATAGACGCACAGTTGATTGCGATAAATGGCTTGGCGGCGCGCGGGCTTTGTTTATGGATTGAACGAGCAAAAACTTCTTTACCAGTGCCACTTTCACCGAGTAGCAAGGTAGTAATTTCGGTTGGTGCGATTTTCTCAACCATACGGCAAGCTTTCAAAATCGATTCACTATTGCCGATGATATCCTGGCTTTTATAGTTAGCCGATTTCAAAATTCGGTTTTCAGCTTCTAATTCACTAAGTTTAAAAGCTCGTGCGACAATAACATTCAGAACATCGACATCGATTGGCTTTTGATAATAGTCATAAGCACCGAGTGCAACGGCTTGAAGTGCGTGTTCGGTATCAGTACTGCCTGTGATGACGATTACTTTAGTATCAGGGTTATGTTGCAAAATTTCCGTCAGACAGGCCATACCTTCTGAAGCATTCGTTGGGTCTGGTGGTAAACCGAGGTCTAGGGTCACTACGGCAGGTTCGTAACGTCGAACTTGTTGTAAGGCAGAGCTACGGTCTTCCGCGAAAACGACTTCGTAATCGGTTAAACTCCATTTTAACTGTTTCTGAATGCCCAAATCGTCGTCAATTGCGAGTAAAGTTTTCATATCACATTCCGTGTCTAATTTTACATTAGTGTAAAGGAAGCTGAATGGTAAAGGTAGACCCAATATCTACTTCACTGGTTACCGTTAGTTGTCCATGATTTTGTTGAATAAACTGCTGTGCATCATAGGCACCGATCCCCATGCCAGCATTGCCTTTTGTCGTATCAAAAGGTTTAAATAATCGCTCTTTAATGAATTCTGAGCTCATCCCACACCCTGTATCTATAATTGCTAAAATTATTGTGTCATTTATGACATCCAATTCAATAGTCACAGAGCCATCAATAGCAGTCGCTTGTTGAGCGTTGTCTATTAAGTGGAAAAGAATATTGCTGAACCGTTCATGATCGATATACAGCTCACAGTCCTGTAGAACTTTCAGCACTGGTAACGGTGCATGTCCAGCACATCGTTCACTGATTAGCTGTTGCAACATATTTCCAAGTGCAATGTTTTTTTTGGGTTCATTGCCGATTTGTTTTTGGGTGAGTTGTGACAGCATATTTTGCAGTCTGCTTTGCATTGCTTCAATGGTTTCAAATGCATCGTCGACAAACTCAGGATTGTGGCGATGACGCTTTGCGTTTTTAAGCAACATATCAATTTGTGCTTTAACGTTTTTTAAATCGTGAACAACAAAGGCTGACATGCGACTAAAAGCAATAAACTGAGCATTTTCGGACAGAGTTTTACTTGCTTCGCTCATAAACAGATAGCTGGAAATTTGTTCGGATACCGCATTTAGATAGTCACGTAACTCCCAATTCAGTTTCAAACGTTCATTCGGTTCAGGGGTTAACAAGCAGCATCCCCAAAGCTGAGCATTTTTCTGAATGGGGACCAACAAGGAAAATGAAGGCGCTGTTGTTGCCAATTGTAATCGAAAATGTTTTACATGGATGTCACTGGTGTCATCAAAGTCGAGCAACCAGTTTTTTTGTGAAAATTGTTGCTGATACAACATCGTTAGATCTAGATCAGTCTCTGTTAGTCTGTAGCTATCTGTAGTAGCCAGAACTTCTGGTTTTGTTATTTGATGAAACCGGACGAGAGCCCCTTTACTGTAGCCAATTGCCTGACACCACGCTTTGATACAGACAGTAGGTGCGTTCTGATCGGCTATTTCAACTTGCTTTAGTTCCTTACTGAGTGCGATCCATTTCTCTCTATAATCAAAAGTATTTGCAAAAAAGTGCTTTTCAATGAACACTTTGTATTTACGTCTAATTGCATCAGAAAATAACAGTACCGACAACACAGAACAGCCGCCGACGACAAACACTACTTGTATCAACGTGGTCCAGTCACCGCCGAAATAGCTTAAATAATATCCGACTAAAGCTAGAATACACAGGTAAACCCCAGACGCCAGCACCAGTGAGCTTTGCAACACAACATCCCGCGATACGTAGACATTAATGCCCCAGGATTTGATACGTTTAACAGCCACGACTAAAAAGGGCAGCATCAAAACATGAATATAGCCCCTTGCTTGCCAAGTTTGGTGGTTTATTTTACCTAGCAATGCTGCTTCCGCTTGCAGGTAAAAATCAAATAATAATACGATCCCCAGCGCTATAATTAGTGGTTTGAATTGCCATTTTTGCAGTTCAGATTGACGATAAATAGCTTCGACCAACGCCATTAGGATGATTGTGAGTAACAATGCGGATATTAATTGAAGCTGCGTAGTGATTAGTCCAGAAGATCCAAGTACTAACCAAAAGCTAAAAAGAAGAACTATCAGTTTGCTTTTTTTCAAGCCCAGCAATTCGCGCAATGTCAGGTCTGTTTTACTGAGAGCTGCAAGTAAGAAAAAAAACAACACCATTTTGGGCATATTTTCGACCATAAATGAATAGCGATCGGAAAACGGCTCAAACTGGGTCTGGCTGTTAGATTGTGCCCAAAGGACAGTCAGCAAACTATAAGTCATTAGCAAGTATTTTTGAGCGTTTTTGGTATTAACGGTCAGTAATAAGGCCCAAAACAAAATATATCCAACAGCAGCGGCTATAAAACCATAACGACCAAACTCAAATGCAACTAACATCCTAAGCCTCAGTCAATTTTTTGTAATAGCTGATGTAAATGGGTCACCGGAATGGCGTAACTAATGCCGCTCGGGTCACTTAACACCGCTTCTCTGCTGGATTTGACTAAAACCATGTTGATGATCGCCACTACTTTTCCATCGGTTTGCCGGTATACAGCGCTGCCGCTATTGCCAGGATATGCTGTGGCGTCTAGTTGATAAACCATAAATGGCTGTTGCAGCAGTCTTAATGTTCTCGGATTTAATGTCGTGGAATGATCAGCAGGGATGGCAATAGGGGTGATTGCACTTATGATTCCGCGGTGAGTTGCGGGATATAACCCAAGTACACCGGTGATTGGATAACCAGTAAAAGCAATTTCACTTCCTTCGGGGATTAGATCGTCGATTGCTAGTTGCAGATATGGCAATTTTTGCTCGATAGAAAGCAGCGCTAAATCGTGTTCTCGGCTAGATATAGTATGCTGAATGCGATGCATGGTTGGACTTGGACCATTGCCTGATAACACCACATAATTTTCATTCTGGCTGCTGTTCAGTGTTTTCTCTACCACATGAAAATTGGTGGCAATTCTATTACCTGGTGATACTGCAAAGCCTGATCCTATCAATTTTAATCTCGGTGCTGCAGTAGGATTATAGATGCCAATGGCGACTACAGCAGGTTTGACCTGTGCCAATAACGGCACTAAATCTGCCGCTTGCAGTATGCCTGAGCATAACATACTGATTAAAAATAAATATTTTTGCATGTTATTCGTTTCTAAGGTTAAAGTTTTGACTGGAAATAAGTGTAACCGCTGTTCTTGGTTGTGGAAATCAAATTCGCAACTTTAGCAATTTCGTTCATACTCAGAATCAGACTTAATGAAGAAAATTAATAAAAGGAGTCTGGATGTCGTCGGTCAGTGAGGGCTACAGTCGTGAAATCGTGCCTATTTTTTCAGGTGGTGGCACCAGACTTCCATGTTATATAGGTATTCTAAAGGCGTTGTGTCAGTTAGAGCTAAGTTTCAGGACTGTGGTTGGTGTGTCAGGCGGGAGTATAATCGCAGCGCTTTTAGCATCAGGCAAAAGTCTGGATGAGATGAAGCAACTAGCATTGGATACAAATTTTCGGCAGTTTCGCGGATTTTCGTTAATCAATTTGTTAAGAACCGGTGGTTTGTCAAGTGGTGATTTTTTTGAACAGTGGATGGATCTACAATTAGGTGGGCGAACTTTTGCGGAGATGAAATTAGATTTACATGTGCTTGCTACAGACATTAATGGTGGTGGTCCTGTGGTGTTTAATAAAAAGAATACCCCGGATTTTAAAGTTTCACTCGCTGTACGTTATTCGATGTCGATTCCGTTGATGTTTTCGTTTAAAAAGTTTGGTGATCACATCATGACAGATGGAGTAGTCTTGTCAGAAGATGCATTACATCAGGATTGGTCTTGTCAGGGAGTTCCGGTACTCTGTTTCAGGCTGAAAAGTGAAAGTGAGTTTGGTCCGGTCAGGCACAGTCGCCTCTTTCCGCTTAAATCTTACATTCTTATGCTGATTCAAAC
>JAHJNE010000585.1 GCA_018820995.1 Gammaproteobacteria bacterium
CGCAAGTTTGCTGATGTTTTCCACCTCGTTATTTGCAACAGAATGGCGTTCGCTTTTTAATGGCAAAGATTTATCCGGCTGGCAGCCTTATGTCAGTTACCAACCTGAAACCAATGCCTATAATTTAATTTCAACACAACAACCACATGGCCTGGATCAGGATCCGAATCGGATATTTTCAGTGGTCGATGGCCTGTTACGGGTGTCAGGTGCCGAGTGGGGTGGTCTCACCAGCCTCGAGGAATTTGAAAATTTTCATTTAAAGCTCGAAGCAAAATGGGGTAAGCAAAAATGGTATCCAAGGTTGGATGCCCCCATGGACAGTGGTTTGTTGTATTTTGCCGTCGGCCCGCATGGAGCCCAAAGTGGGCATTGGATGCGAAGTCACGAGTTTCAGATCCAGCAAGGCGATAGTGGCGATTACCATAGTTTGGATGGTGTGGTCATCGATGTCCACGCAACCGATACCAACTTAGGCGATTGGAAGTTTTATAAGTATGACCCGACAGCTGCACTTCGGGTGAATATTGCCGGTCGGGTGTTAAAATTGGGATCCTATGAAAAACCCGCTGGGGAATGGGATGTGCTGGAAGTGATCACTGACGGTCAAACCATGATCCACAAGGTCAACGGCCATGAAGTATTTCGTGGTTTTAACTCCAGGCAGCCAGTCGCAGGCAATTTGGTACCT
The DNA here is from genome assembly GCA_018820995.1 of Gammaproteobacteria bacterium. GTDB lineage: Bacteria > Pseudomonadota > Gammaproteobacteria > Enterobacterales > Alteromonadaceae > Pararheinheimera. The sequence continues at coordinate 692 of JAHJNE010000585.1, forward strand.
TTGCTGCGGGGTAAACTGCAAATTCAATCTGAAGGGGCGGAAGTGTTTTTCCGCAATATTCAGCTGCGCACTTTAACTAAAGCTGCCGCTGACTATTAAGGTCAACAGGCCCTAGGATTGTTTTGATGAAAAATCCAATGGTCGATCGTTGTAGTACGATGATTTTGTTGATGATGCGGTCGGTATTTTCTAATAGATCTTTTGCCATAAAGCTGGATATGATGAGATTCTGGCGTTTTTGCAGCAGCCGCTGATAGCAAAAGGACTTTGTGATGAACACTCTGAACAAACAAATAGATCATCCCCGGACGACCATTGATTATCTTGCTCACCATCCGGCCGTCATCCCCGAATTAACCCAACTGCTTTACACCGAATGGGCCGATTTGTATCTGGCCGCGGGCCTGACCCAACAAGACTTGCGGGCAGCGCTTGAGCAACGCTCAGTCACCAATCAATTGCCGTTAACACTGGTGGCAATGGCAGAAGATGGCACATTACTCGGTGCCGGCAGTATCAAATTGGATGAACCTGGCACCAAAGCCGGTTTATCGCCCTGGCTCGGTGGCATTTACATTAAAGAAAGCCAACGTGGCCTTGGGCTCGGCGCACAAATCGTCACAGCACTGGAACAAAAAGCCCGCGAGCTTGGAGTGGCGGCGCTTTATTTGTCCGCCGACACTGCCGAGGGTTTTTACCTGCGTTTGGGCTGGCAAACGCTTGAGCGTGTGGAGTCCTTTGGCGTGCGCGACGTTGTGTTGATGACGAAGCAGCTGTAGCTCACACTATAGCTGTGGCAACAGCAGTTGCACTTGATAGTGTTGCCCAGGCTGACCATCACGGATCAGCAATTCGGGTAGTAGCACACCATCCAGCCACAGTTGTGGTTGGCTGATGTTGGACTGGCGGATAAACTGAATGTCATACCGGGCACCACGAAAGCGCCGCACGATGCTGGCTGTGGTCCAGTGACTTGGTAATTGCGGCGCCATCCTCAAGCCTTCAGGACAACCGCTGACACCAAACATCCCTTCGACCAAAGCCCGATAGACCCACGCCACAGTACCGGTATTAAATAACTGACTCGAGCGGCCGGCCGTGCCTGGCAATGTCTGAAAGGCGCCCCGATAATAATTTGGAATAAAAACCGGCAGTTGCCCACGTTGCTGTTGATCCGCCAGATCGGTCCCAGGCAGCATGGCTTTGAGCACCTGAAAAGCGACATCGCCGAGTGGCTCTGCTGCTGAAGCTGATGCGTCGGGCCCGGAATTGTTCTGCTGCTTTGGCTGATACAAGGCATATAAATAAAAAGCGGCGGCGTGGTTATAGACCGAGCCATTTTCGGCGCTGCCAGGAAACTTCTGGGTCACCCGCCCGATATCTTGTTGCATCCGGGTATAAGCCGGCGCCAACATTTGCACACCATAAGGCGTTTGTAATTGCTCAGTAATTGCCTGCAGCAGTAGTGGAATTTTGTTGGCATCCGCCGCACCACTCAGTAACGCCCAGCTTTGTGGATTGAGGTACATTTTGCCTTCGACATCAGCACTGATCCCAAACTTCCTACCATCGTCGGTAATGCCGCGGCC
>JAHJNE010000586.1 GCA_018820995.1 Gammaproteobacteria bacterium
AACATTGTTTGCGACCCACTATTTCGAATTAACTGAACTAGCCAGTTTATTGCCAGGCGTGGTGAATGTGCATTTAGATGCAGTAGAACACGATGAACATATTGTGTTTATGCATCAAGTGCAGGATGGCGCTGCCAGTAAAAGTTATGGTTTGCAGGTTGCACAACTCGCTGGTGTGCCGAAAAAAGTGATTCAGCAGGCAAAACAAAAGTTAGCGCAGCTAGAGCAAATCCAAGGCCAATCAAGCGACGAGTCAAATGATAAGTTGGTAGTTAAAGCACATACAGCAAAGTCTGCTACGATTTCACATCAACCACAGCAACAATGCTTGTCATTGGATAATGTCGAGCACCCGTTAATTGAGAAACTCAGACAAATAGCAGTTGACGATTTAACCCCACGGCAGGCACTTGAACTTTTGTATCAATTTAAACGTCAATTGTAGCGATTGAACATTCTATTCTACGTCGGTGAATCAACCGCTCGTTTCAGTTAAACGAGCGAACACTTCCCTGCAACAGCGGCTAAGGTTCATCTTATACTTTGCAGATTAATATCTTCCACATGACGTAGAGAAACTTAAATGCGTTTTGTATTGTGGATTAGAGTCTAGACGAAATCCTCCCACGAACTCAGACAATACCTCTTGCCGTCTTTGCTCAATTGACGTCTTGCCTGCAACAACCAGCGAATCACCAATGCCAAAATCATAAAATCATGCAATTGCAAGGGCTGGCATTGAGCTATTTTGTAACTAAATATCACACCATTTCATTTACTTTCTCTAATTTAGAAGGTTATAGTCCTATGGAAGAGATGCAAAAGCTCTTTGAAATGTAAATAAAACGGAGCATTTAATGATAAATAATAAAAAATCCACGTTCAGCCGCTCATTATGCGCAATAGCGGTTTCTGTTGTGTTGGGCTCTGTCTCGCATCTCGCGGTGGCAGCAGATTCAGCATCCTCAGGCTATGTATCAGGTATGGCAAAAAATGCCGCAGGTCAAAGCATCGCAGGTGCGACTATCGTCATTAAAAACCAAGATACTGGTTTAGAGCGTCGTATTACCACTGGTGAAAATGGTACATATCGTTTTCCGCTGTTACCAACCGGGAATTATCTGGTAACAGCTGAAAAAGATGGTTACACAATGGCACGACTGGAAAATGTAAAAGTCAATATGGGTAATAATACCCAGTTAGATTTAGCGATGAGTGCAGTCGGCGCTGAGAGTCTAGAAAGAATTAACGTAGTTGGCAGCCGTATTGCAACCGTTGACGTCTCTTCTAGCGAAGCGGTGATGGTTGTTGACCAAGCGATGATCGCTCGTATTCCTATCAGCCGCGACATCACGTCAGTTGCTTTGATGGCTCCAGGCACCACTCAAGGTGACCGCGGCTTCGGTAACTTAGCATCATTTGGTGGTGCTTCGGTCGGCGAAAACGCCTACTACCTGAACGGTATGAACATTACCAACTTCCGTAATGGTTTGGGTGGTGCAGATGTACCATTCGAACTGTATGACAGCTTTGAAGTAAAAACCGGCGGCTATTCAGCAGAGTTTGGCCGCTCAACAGGCGGTGTGGTCAACGCAACGACCAAACGTGGTACAAACGATTTCAAAGCTGGCGCCAGCGTATTTTATGAACCAGACAGCCTGCGTGGCGGCCAAAAAGATTCATTGCGTACCGATGCCGATGCTATTGCAGAAGCTGGCAGCAAATATTTTGTTGTAAACAGTAAAGATAAACGAGATGAAGCAAACTTCAACGTGTGGGCGAGCGGCGCAGCAATTGAAGATCGTTTGTTCTATTTTGTACTGTTAAATCAAAAAACACGTACATCGGACTACGCAACATCATCTAACTTCTACTATCGCGACGCATCAGATTTGTTTGCCGCCGCGAAAATTGACTTTTATGTAAATGAAAACAATATCTTAGAGTTGACTGCTTTTGACTCTTCCAGCGATTTAGATACATCTAAATATAACTACAACGTAGACGACGACCAGCTGAAATCTTACCGCGGCGATTATATCTTAAAACGTGGTGGTAAAACCTGGGCATTGAAATACACAAGTCTGCTGACTGACGATCTGACCATGGCGTTTAACTATGGTATCAACAAAGCCAACTATAGCAACGTGAATGCTGGTGCATCTCCATTTGGTGATACACCCATGATTTTTGAACGTTTCACCGGTGTCAATCTAGGGACTTGGGGTTTAGCTTCGCCTTCGGTACAAGAAGATGAACGTAAAGCATTACGTCTCGATTTCGACTATTTCTTAGGCGACCATACATTACGTTTTGGTATCGACCGTGAAGAAATGAGCGCTGTTGAAAATACTCAACGTGCTGGTGGTATCTCTTACCGCTATCAAGGCTGTGACGCCGCTGCGTTAGAGCAAGAAAAAGCGGTCGGATGTAATCTGGTTCGTAAAGAAATTTATACCAACAGCGGTGATTTTAGCACCGACAGTAATGCTTACTATTTAACAGATACCTGGCGTGTAACCGACCAATTAACGTTAAATCTTGGTGTACGGAACGAAGCGTTCGTCAACTACAACAAAGCTGGCATTGCATTTGTTGATATAGACAACCAATGGGCTCCACGCCTTGGTATTGTTTTTGACCCAACGGGCGCAGGCGAGAGTAAGATTTTCGCTAACTACGGTCGTTATTTTCTGCCGGTAGCAACCAACACAAACATCCGTTTGGCTGGCGATGAGCTTTATACACGTCAAGTTTTTAATGTCACATCAATTGATCCAACCACATTTATCCCAACTTTGGGTTCTGCAACTTCAGGTTTGCAAGTATTTGCTGACGGTACGCTGAAAAACACCACAGAAACGGTGAACGCTGACATCGACCCGATGTACCAAGATGAATTTATTCTTGGTTATCATGGCATGATCGACAGTGACTGGTCGTTCGGGGTAAAAGGAACCTATCGTGACCTGAAAAGCTCGCTGGAAGACGTAGCGATCGACAAAGGCTTTAATGATATGTTGGTACGTGATTTCGGTGCGGAATGTACCTTATGTGATGGTTTCCATTACTATGTGCTGACCAACCCTGGCAAAGACGTCACCATCACCACAGACCCAGATGGCGACGGCCCGCTGAAAAATCAGGCGTACACCATTTCCGGTGCAGATCTTAAATACCCAGAAGCAACCCGTAAATATGCAGCGATTGATTTTAATATCAACCGTCGTTGGGATGAATCATGGATGTTAGATGCAACTTATACCTGGTCACACAGCTGGGGTAACAGTGAAGGTTTCGTGCGTTCAGATAACGAACAAGACGATGCCGGTTTAACAACGAACTTTGACCAACCAGGCCTAACGGATGGTGCTTATGGTAATTTACCAAACGATCGTCGCCATCAGGTGAAAATCTTCGGCTCTTACCGCATCATGGAAGACCTGACCGCTGGTTTGAACTTCCGTTGGAAGTCGGGTCGTCCGAAAAATGCCTTTGGTTACCATGGTACTGATGTATTTGCATCCTACTACGGTGCTGAGTCGTTCTATAAAGATGGCGTATTAGTGCCACGTGGTTCATTGGGCACGACCACAAGCAACTACACACTTGACCTGTCTTTACAATATATCAGCTCATTCATGGGTACTGATGTAACTTGGCGTGCTGATGTGTTTAACTTGTTAAACAGCCGCAAAGTGCTTGAAGTGAATGAAATTGCAGAGCGTTATTCGTATTCTGACGATGTCACCGGTATTGATGTCGGTGAAGCAGATCCAGATTACGGCTTGCCAACTGACTTTGAGAACCCACGTTATATGCGTTTAAGTGTATCTATTGCATTCTAAGTCGTTGGAAGATAAATCCACTACATTATTGAATGTGAGACTATAACGAAAACCCCAGCATTGGCTGGGGTTTTTTATGCGGTAGTCGGAAATACAGCAAACCTAACCCATCCATCTCTGGAGTCTGCAACAAAATGAAGAGAATTGATGTCGCTGAAACAGAATATCTCCTTTGATAAGACAGGCAAAATTATGGGATAGGCATCACATCCACTGCCACTTCCAGTAAATGTTCGCCAAGCCCTTGCAACACACCTTTGAGTGGCACGACATCCGCATAATCGCGACCATAAGCGAGTGTCAGATGGCGCTCATCTGGCAACAAATTATTGGTGGGATCAAAATCGACCCAACCCAATTCCGGGTCAAATACCGCAAACCAGGCATGGGATGCATCTGCGCCAACCAGCCGTTCAAATCCTGCCGGGGCTTGCGTTTCCAAATAGCCGCTAACGTATCGGGCTGGCACGCCAACGGTTCGCAAACAGCTAATTGCTAGTTGCGCAAAGTCCTGACAAACGCCCCGCCGGTGTTCCAGCACATCGCTCACCGGGGTTATCACCGAGCTGAATTCTGGATCGTAGCTAAAGTCGTTAAAAATGAGCGCAGTTAAAGCAGCAACATTTTCTAATACTGTCTGCGCAGGGTTTTGCACTTGTTGCCACAAGGCGGCAGCCTCTGGCAATAATGGGATCATTCGACTGGCGACACGACATTGTTTGGCCAGCAACAAATCGCGACTTGCCTGGCTTTCCAATAAATTAGATTGATCAGCGGACTCACGTCGGCCACTCGCGACAGAATGTGGCTGATGGGCCAAACACTGTTGCAACTGTGCAAATGAAACACCTTTTGCCAACTGACTGCTTAAATGGCGCGGTAGTACTTCAACAATCGAAGACGACAGTACCGATAAC
>JAHJNE010000587.1 GCA_018820995.1 Gammaproteobacteria bacterium
GTGGTCGATGAATACGGCGGTGTTTCAGGTCTGATTACCATCGAAGATATTCTGGAGCAGATTGTTGGCGATATCGAAGATGAACATGACGATGAAGAAGGCGACGATATCCGTAAACTCGGCAACCACGTCTTTATGGTCAGTGCACTAACACCCCTGGATGAATTTAACGAAAGTTTTGGCACTGGTTTTGATGAAGATGAAGCCGGTACCATAGGCGGCATTGTGTTACATGCGTTTGGTCATATGCCGGCCAAAGGTGAAACGATTGAGCTGAATGGCCTGACGTTTAAAGTCAGCAAAGCCAATAGCCGACGTTTGGTTCAGTTGCAGGTGATCCGGCCAAAACCATCGTCCGACACTGATGATGCTGCAGAATAAGTTCTGTAAGGATAGTTGTTCGTGTTCAAACTGAAGTTATCCCGGCCTGAAGTTTTCCTCAGCCTGCTGCTGTTGGTTGCAGGCTTAGCCAATACATTGGCTTTTGCCCCTTATCAACTCACCATCATCCCGCTGTTCAGCTTGCTGTTACTCAGCTTGGTGCTGTATCAAAGCCAAACCGCCGGTAAGGCCGCTTGGTTCGGTTTTGTTTATGGTGTTGGCTGGTTCGGCCTTGGCATCAGTTGGGTCCATGTCAGCATCGCCACCTTTGGCGGCATGCCACTAGTTGCCAGTATCGGCATTATGGTGGTGCTGGTTGCGTATTTAAGCTTGTTCCCTGCCCTAGCCGCCTGGTTAACTTGCCACCGGCGTTTTCATGTCACTCCTTCATCCGGCCAGCGGAAATCTGACTGGTGGCCGTTGCTGTTCGCAAGTTGTTGGGTAATCGCCGAAAATCTGCGCTCATGGCTATTTACAGGTTTTCCCTGGTTATCATTGGGATATAGTCAAACTGAAGGCTTATTGGCACCTTATGCCCCGCTGATCGGCGAAACGGGTATTACTTTTTTGCTGGTCTTTTCTGCTGCAAGTCTCGGGCTTCTAGTCCACAAACAATGGAAATTGGCAGTTGTGGCGACGTTATTGCTGCTGCTAAGTCCGCAACTAACGCAGTTTAAAGGCTGGCACCTTGTTGACGAGAAAGTGAGTGTCGCGCTAGTGCAAGGCAATATCAAACAGGAACTCCGTTGGGATCCTGAGCAAGAACTGCCAACTATGAAAAAATATATGCAGTTGACCAAACCTCATCTGCAGCAACAAATTATCGTCTGGCCAGAAGCTGCCATCCCACAAGTGGAACCGCTGGCACAAGCCTATTTATATAATTTGGATATGCAGGCTGCAGAAAATAACAGTGCAGTGATCACCGGTATCCTGGATTACAAAAGAAACAATGATGCCTACAACGGCATGATTGTACTGGGTCGAACTGGCGCTAATGTATCCAAAGGTGATTACATTTACGAAAGCAAAAATCGTTATCAGAAACATCATTTATTGCCGATTGGCGAGTTTGTACCTTTCGAGCGATTATTGCGGGATATTGCGCCATTTTTTGATTTACCAAATAGCTCCTTTGCCCGCGGCGATTGGCGTCAGCCCAACCTGCAAGCTAACAACTATCAATTATTGGCGGCCTTATGCTTTGAAATTGCTTTTCCGCGGCAAATTCAGGCCAATTTCACCGATAACACTAATTTTATACTGACGGTTAGCAATGACGCCTGGTTTGGCGCTTCTATCGGGCCATTGCAACACATGCAAATCGCTCAGATGCGGGCGCTGGAATTTGGCAGGCCGCTGCTGCGCGCAACCAACAATGGTGTCACAGGCATCATAAAGCCGGATGGACATATACAGGCAGTGCTGCCTCAGTTTGAAGACGGGGTGTTAGCGGCAGATGTGCAGTTAGCGACGGGGCGAACTTTGTATAGCCAAACCGGTGATAGCCCATTGCTGTTATTAGCGATTTTTATGATCCTGGGTCGTGGCTTTTACACCTGGCGTCGCAACCGCAAAGTGTAAAAACCGCTTAGTTTAAAAACAGCTGAGTTGAACCGCTAAATGTACACCTGAAAAATTAAGCAGTAGCCATCCATTGTTGGACTGCCGATACCAATTCATCCGGGTGGAATTTCGCAATAAACTGATCGGCGCCAACTTTGCTGACCATCGCATTGTTAAACACGCCGCTCAACGACGAATGTAAAATAACGTGGATCCGCTTTAAATGTTCATGCGCCTTAATTTCAGCGGTTAAGGTGTAACCATCCATTTCTGGCATTTCAATGTCAGAAATGAGCAGTGGCACTTTGCCAGACACATCACCACCCAGCTCTTCCGCTTTGGCTAACAACCAGTCCAACGCCATCTTGCCGTCATTAACCGTTTGAATTTCAACGCCAATTGCTGATAAAGCGCGTTTCACCTGATTTCGTGCAACGGCCGAATCATCTGCCACCAATACCACCAGATTTTTGAAATCAACGTCTTTGCTTTTTTCTTTGACGGACTCACTCACCGTTTCATCAACCGGCGATATTTCAAAAAAAACTTTTTCAACATCGAGAATTTGGACCAGCTTGTCATCCACTTTGGTCACCGCCGTCACATAATGCGCTTTACCGGCGCCCTGTGGCGCGGGCATGATTTGCTCCCAGTTACTGCTGATGATTCGATCGACGCCGGCCACTAAAAAGCCTTGGGTATGACGATTGTATTCGGTGACCAGCACATAGGCAGTCGCCAAATCAGTAATCATCGGTCCACCGGTCGCCATGCTTAAATCAATCACGGTCACCGGCTCACCGCGTAAATGCGCAATGCCACGCACATTCGGATGGGCGCCCGGTAAACCGCTGAGTTCCGGACACTGCAACACTTCCCGAACTTTAAACACGTTAATCCCAAACGGCTGAGTACCATACAACCGGAATAACAACAGTTCGAGCCGGTTTTGGCCGACAATATTGGTTCTTTGGTCCACGCTGGACATCAGGCTACTCATGCTTTTCCTCGTCATATTACTTTAACCAGTTCAAAACCGGTTTTAATTAGAGACACCTGAACAAGATAGGCGAAAAAGTCTAATAATGCTCGTGGTTTAGCATTAGGATCGCCTCCCCCCATGAAATAATTCTGCTGACGAGAGTATTTAATCGCACCACGAGGACTATAGCGCGTTGTGCTCGGCATTTTTGACCTCTGACAATGCACAGAGCCGTTGCTGTAAAAACTGCTGATCCGCGCTCGAAGTTGCCAATTTGAGTGCCTGACGGTAGAAGTCTATCGCTTCGTCATGATGTCCAAGCTGCCGGTGAAAATCTGCTGCGACGGCATAAAGCAAATGATACTGCGCCAACGTCGCATCCTGCAAAAGTGGCGGTAATTGCAACAATGCCGCCGCCGGTCCTTCACACATACTCATAGCCACCAGCTGATTCAGCGCCACGACTGGCGTTGGCTCTACCCGATATAACAACTGATATAAGGCATGAATTTGCGGCCAGTCGGTACTGGCGCTATCCGGGCTTTCATTGTGGATAGCGGCAATGGCAGCCTGAAGCGAATAAGGTCCAATCCGGCCAGAGGATAACGCCGTTTCTACTTTAGAAACACCCTCTGCAATGAGTGCCTGATCCCAACGGCTGCGATCCTGCTCCGGCAGCAGTATCAGCTGCCCTGCGGTCGTAAAGCGTGCAGCCTGCCTTGCATGCTGCAACAACAATAACGCTAACAAACCACAACTTTCCGTATCAAACTGCAACGCCAGCAATTGCTTTGCCATATCAATCGCTTGCTGTGCTAAATCTATTTTTGGTAACGCTTCGTCAGCACTGGGTTGAATCAAGTCCGCCGAATAACCTTCATTAAACAGCAGATAAATTACTTTGTGTACGGCTTGTAAGCGCGGCGCAAGCTGATCGGACGCTGGAACCTGGTACGGAATCGTTGCGGCTTTAATTTTTTGTTTGGCCCTGACAATCCGTTGTGCAATGGTTGATGTGCTTTGTAAAAAAGCCCGGGCGATTTGTTCTGTAGTCAGGCCGCAAACTTCACGTAAGGTCAGCGCGAGCTGCGCTTCAATGGACAAGGCCGGGTGACAGCAGGTAAATACCAATCGCAGATAATCATCAGACCACAATTGCGAATCTTGCTGCATTTCAAAACCTTCCGCTTGCTCATCGACAAACTGAGCCAGCATAGCGTCACCGTCAGCAACAAAACGCCGCTGACGACGCATTTTATCAATCGCTTTAAAACGTCCGGTAGAAATCAACCAGGCAACCGGAGATTCAGGGGTCCCGGATTGTGGCCATTGCGCCAGCGCTACACTAAATGCTTCCTGCAAAGCATCTTCTGCTCGATCAAAATCACCAAGCAACCGGATCAAGGTGGCCAGAACTTGCCGTGAATGTTGCTGATACAACAGTTCAAGCTGTTTGCTAAAGTCAGCCACCGGCTGTAACAGTGGCACTATTTTTGTCCAATAAGCGGGAGGAAGTCAGCTTTAAATTGCTGGGTACCGGCAGGGAAATCAACCAGCTCCTGATAGCTGCAATTTGCTATTGCCCAGCAAGCTTTAGCTGAAGGCGCCGAGCCAATAGGTGAACGTTTATAAGCTTCGGGAAGCATCAATTGCATACCACGCATTCTATTTTCCTAACTCGCTGTAAACTGCTCAGCTGCACTTTAGGGCGGTCTGTCGCTTAATTACACCGCCAGCTGACGAACCGGCCGAACTTCGACACAGCCCACTCTGGCGGCGGGGATCCCTGCCGCCAGCTGCAAAGCTTCATTTAAATCTCGGGCTTCAATCAGATAAAAACCCGCCAGTTGTTCTTTGGTTTCAGCAAATGGCCCATCACTGATCAGGACCTGTCCCGCCCGAAGTCGCACTGTGGTGGCAGTCGCGACTCCTTGTAACGCTTCCGCCGCCAGCATCCGGCCACTTTGCGCAACCTGCTCAGCATAAGCATGACATTCTGCATCTTCCGGACTTTGTGGTGAGTCATGCAGCAGCTGTTCGTTGCTATAAACCAGACATAAGTATTTCATCGGTTATCCTCCGATCTTTAAGGTTGTAATGAACACAATGCTGCACCGCTAACCATATCAAAAGGGACTGAAAAATGTTCATGCACGACACGCCACTGTCCATCAATTTTCCGCCAGCATTGCGTCACGCGCATCCAGCAACTTTGAGTGGAGCCCTGATCATCAGTGCCACCAAATTCAGCGAGCGCATGGCTAAAGGCAAGTTGTTCATTCGCTTCAACAATCAACTGCGTCAACTTGACCCAGCCCGAGCCACCACTGCACTGCTCCATACAACGTTGCCAATGCTCACGATAGGCGTCGACCCCGATAAATTGCAACTGCAAAATAGCATCATAGGCGACTATATTTGGCGCATAAAGCGCTGTAATGCCAAGTAAATTTTTTGCTTCCACCGCCAATTTCCAGTCGGCTATCAGCGCGCGAATTTGTTGTTCCGGGTTTTGATCAAGATGATCCTGCTGCATTTTTATATTCTCCAATTTTTGCAAAATTGCTGTTATAGTCGCTCCGCACACCAACAAATCGACATGCCGCTTAAAAATAATTGGCTTTTTAAGCGCAACCTCAAGCAAACGCCATCTAAGCAACTGTTTTATAAAAAATAGTTACCAGAATAAATATTCATATCGTTCACGAACGCACATGCCCGGCAATCAACCTGGCCCTGATTTTTATATTCCGTTCAGCTTAAGTACATCCATTGTGCGGTACCTTGAGCCCATCTTTGCCAGTAGGCTGTATTCAAGGACATCATTATGAACAAATCAATGTTAGTCGGTTCCATCATTGGCGCTATCGCCGTCACTGCTTTAGGCTCAGTTGCCGGGTATAAATATTTGGATCAAGAACCACAATATGCAGAAGTCGTCAGCAGCAAAGCCGTGATCGAGACTTACAGTGAGCCGGTAGAGCAATGTAAAGACGTGATTGTGCAGCAGAAAAAAGCCGTCAAAGATGACAACCAAATCGCAGGTACGGTATTAGGTGCTGTAGTTGGTGGAGTTTTAGGCAATCAGATTGGTGGCGGTTCAGGTAAAAAAGTAGCCACTGTCGCTGCAGCCGCTGCCGGTGGATATGCTGGAAAACAAGTGCAACAGGATATGCAAAACAAAGATATCGAAAGTCGTAGTCAGCGGGAATGTAAAACTGTACAACTGCAAAAAGAGCGCACTGTTGGTTTTGACGTGCGTTATCTGCTGAATGGCGAATTAAAAACTATCCGGATGGATAAAAAACCAGCCGAGAAAATTCTGATTAAAGATGGGCAGGTGATTGCTGCGTCATTGTAAGCAAGTCCCGCTGAAAATAAAAAGCCGAAGTCATTGCTTCGGCTTTTTATTTTCAGCGGCTATCTGTTACGAATATAGCAATAATTGCTGATTATTTCTTAAAGCTCATCCGAACTAACGTATTGTCTTTTAACAAATAATGATGAAATAACGCCGCGACAGCATGGACACCAATCAAACCATAACCGATAGTCGCACCAATTTCATGGATGTCTTCCAGCCATTTTGCCAAAGCGCCGTCTGGCGCTATTAATGCAGGCAACTCAATACCAAAAAACCTCAGCGGAATCTCATCAGCCGATAGGATGAAGAGCCCTAACACCGGCATCACGAACATCAAGCCATATAGACCAAGGTGCACAGCTTTGGCCAGCATATGTTGCCAATGTGGCTGTGGTGGCACAATGGCAGGCGTTGGTTGACTAAATCTGGCAATCAACCGCACCAGCAATAATAGTAAAATAGTTAACCCAATCCAGTAATGACTGGTTTTCATCAAATCCCGTCCTGGTGTTCCACGCTCAAAAATATCGCGAAACTCCATGCTGACATAAACAGCAATAAACAATAGGACAGTCAGCCAGTGGATAGCGACGGTTAATTTACTGTAACGTTGTTCTGGCGTTGACAGTTTTGTTGTCAATTTCAACTCCTATTCCACCCTGCCGCGGGTGTACAAATCAGACTGTAGTTAAAGTTACTTCGTCAGCAAAATATCATGGTGCAACGAATTTCGGTATTGAGCATACCGGAGATTCCTTAAGAATGGGTTAATTCGCTTTGATCAATTTAGCTGAAGTTTGACTCAGCACTAAGTTCATGGCTGCAATTAAGGTTTCAGCCTGCAGCAGATTAAGAACAAGTTGCCTCAGACTGGCAAGACTTGTTGCGGCGTAACCTCAATAAATCCTGCCATTGTCTTCATCCATACTGACATCCAGACACCATGACCTATTCCCCCGCGCTCACGTATAACAATTGCCAGATTGCTTTTGACTGATCCGCAGAACGAATGAAGCTGCAATCATTCAACTCAATGCCCGCCAACTCAGTGAATTGGCGTGATACCTCTTGCTTCACATTCAGAGTAAGCGCCGTTGCGTCTTGAACAATCAGTTCCAACTACATCGTACTTATTGATTTTCTAAACCTGCCTAACGAAAAGCGAAACAACACGCCACCTATGAGCAACAGAGCCAGCATCTGCGGCCAAACCACTTTCAACCCTGCACCGCGGTATAAAATAGCCTGCGAGGCTGCGACAAAATGAGTATTCGGAGCCAACAGCATAATGTTTTGAATAAGCTCCGGCATACTTTCTCGGGGCGTGATCCCCCCGGATAACATCTGCAATGGTAATAAGATCAAGATCAGCAATAAGCCAAATTGCGGCATAGAACGAGCAATAGTGGCCATAAAAATGCCCATAGAGGTGGTCGCAAAAAGTTGCAGCGCAGTACAAAGTAAAAACAACGCCAGAGAACCCTCTATCGGCACTCCGAGTACGCCCTTGATCATGAGCAGTAAAGACATTGCTGTGGATACCAGCACCACCAGCCCCATTGAAATGACTTTAGACAACATAATTTCGCCCGGCGTGACCGGCATCACCAATAAATGCTCGATAGTACCGTGCTCTCTTTCGCGGATTAGTGCTGCGCCGGTCAGAATAATCGAAATCATGGTGACGCCGTTAATCACTTCCATCACAGATCCAAACCAACTGGCCTTCAGATTTGGATTAAAACTGGCTCTGACAATCAAGTCCACCGGCAAAGTGACGGCTAACCGGTGGCGCTGGCCGAATTCGCTGATTTCTGCCGTCACTATCTGTTCGATATATCCACTGCCGGTAAAGGCTTGGCTGATACGGGTCGCGTCGACACTTAATTGCATTTTAGGCGCACGGCCGGCCAGTAAATCCTGCTCAAAATAAGGAGGAATATTCAGTACAAAGCTATAACGCCCAGAGTCTAGTGCAGCGTCTACTTCTGATAAGCCAATCAACTCAGGCGTGACAAAATAAGGTGGATAAAACGCCGAAACAATACGGCCAGAAACGGCTGAATGGTCTTCATCGACGATGGCAATAGCCGCTTTGTGCAGCGACTCGGGGATCGAAGTGCCGGCGATATATATATTTAAACTGAACGAATACAGGATCAGCACTAACATCATCGGATCACGCCACAACGTCCAGAGTTCCTTCACGCCAAGCCGGTAGACTGTTGCCAGTTTTTGCCACATGTTCAGCGCTCCTGCTTTTTCAGCAGCAAAGCTGCGCAAATAATAATGATTGGACCAGCGCAGGCCATCTGCAGCAAAGCCGGATAAATATCACTTAACTGCAATGCTTTACTAAACACACCTCTGCTGATGGTCAGGAAATGACTGGCTGGATGCACTTCACCAATCAACCGGCCTATGCCTTCCAGTGCCGATACCGGCGTGATCATGCCGGCGAACTGAACCGCAGGCACAATAGAGCCTAAAACAGCCACCAGAATGGCTGCTATCTGGCTGCTGGTAAAAGTAGATGCAAACAATCCAAAGCCGGTAGAAAACAACACAAAAGCCAAGGCACTTAAGGATAGCGCCCAGAAACTGCCCGTTAGCGGCACTGCAAATAAGGTGACAGCAACGAGTGTCATTAGCAGGAAATTGATAAAGGCCAGCAGGATATAAGGCAATTGTTTCCCCAGCAAAAACTCAAGCCGGGTGACGGGCGTCACATACAGATTAATAATCGAGCCCAACTCTTTTTCGCGAACCACAGACAAAGCCGTCAGTACCGCTGGGATCATCAATAACAACAACGGGATTACCGCTGGCACCATGGCCACCAGACTTTTAACATCCGGGTTATAACGGAACCGGGTTTCTACCGCGGAACTGAGGCTGCTGGCGTCGCGGCCTAAGGTTTCAGTGGCCTGCAACCGAAGCCAGTGCAAATGCATGCCCTGCACATAACCTTTAATGGTTTCAGCCCGGTTTGGCATAGAGCCATCAACCCAGGCCGCCAAAGACACTTGTTGCCCGCGCGCCAGATCGCGGCCAAAACCATATGGGATCTCAATCGCCAATGAAATGTCGCCACTGCGCATGCGCTGCTCCATGTCCTGCTGACTATGCAGCGGTGGTTTTTCAATAAAATACCGCGACCCTGCTAAATTCAGTACATAGTTTTGACTTAATACTGACTGATCCTGATCCAGCACCGCAAAGGTCAGATCTTCCACATCCATGGTGATGCCATAGCCAATAAACAGCATCAGTACCAAACTCCCTAATAATGCTAAAGCTGAGCGGATCGGGTCACGTTGCAGCTCCAGGCTTTCACGTAAAGTAAAACTCCAAAGCCGTTGCAAGCTGAAAGTCTTTTGCGAACGATGAGAACTAGCGGCGGTAGCGGCCAGATTAATTTCAGTGCCGCTGCCGTTGTCGCTGGCACCAGCCTGCTGCAGATAACCAATAAAGGCATCCTCTAAACTTGATGCCTGTTGATTGGCCACAATCTGCGCAGGCGTATCACTGACCAAGACCTTGCCGGCATGCATTAGCGAAATACGGTCGCAGCGTTCGGCTTCGTTCATAAAGTGGGTGGAGATAAAAATAGTGACCTTGTCGTTGCGCGCCAAGTCGATCATCAGTTGCCAGAATCCATCGCGGGCTATCGGGTCAACCCCTGAGGTAGGTTCGTCCAGGATCAGGAGTTCTGGCTTATGCACCATAGCGACAGCAAGCGATAAGCGCTGCCTGATCCCCAGCGGCAAATGATCGGGTAACTGCTCTGACACCTCCTGCAGTGAAAAACGCTGGCACATCTCTGCCACCCGCTCGTCTATTTGCTCGGGCGGCACATGAAACAGTCTTGCATGCAGTTCAAGGTTTTGTTTGACACTCAACTCGGAATACAGCGAAAACGCCTGCGACATATAACCCACGCGCTTACGGGTTGAGATATCATCGGGGTGCAGCTCCTGACCAAACAATAAAGCCCTGCCTTGAGTGGCAGATAACAAACCTGTCAGCATTTTCATGGTGGTGGATTTACCGCAACCGTTGGAGCCAAGAAAACCAAAAATTTCGCCCTGACTAATTTTAAAGCTGACATTATCAACCGCGGTAAAATCACCAAATACCATGCTCAGGCCACTGGCTTCTATCGCAATTGTTGGCACTGCATCGCTGATAACCAAAGGTGGCACCACCACAGGTTTGTGCCCCGCTTTGGCTGATTCTGGCAGTAGCTGAATAAAAGCGGCTTCCAGTGACTCGGTACCGGTTTGCTGATGCAGCTGTGCCGGACTGCCGGATGCCAGCACCTTGCCATCATTCAATGCGACCAAATAGTCAAAATTCTCGGCTTCATCCATATAAGCGGTTGCGACTATCACGCTCATCTGCGGTGATTGCTGGCGAATTTGCGCAATCAACTGCCAGAACTGGCTGCGCGCCAGCGGGTCCACCCCAGTGGTGGGTTCGTCAAGGATCAGTAGTTTGGGGTCATGAATTAACGCGCAGCACAAACCGAGCTTTTGTTTCATGCCACCAGATAACTTACCGGCAGGGCGCTGCAAAAATGGATACAAACCTGTGGCTTTAGTGAGTTCATCGATACGACGACGACGCTCTTTGGCGTTGTGGCCAAATAAACGGGCGAAAAACTGCAGATTCTCTTCCACCGATAAAGTCAGATACAGATTTTTGCCAAGCCCCTGCGGCATATAGGCAATATCTGTGCACACTGCATTGCGGTGCGCATTGTTGGCCATATCACCCGCCAGCACTTCCACCTTGCCTTGTTGGATTGCCCGGGCGCCCGACAGCAAAGACAACAAGCTAGACTTCCCTACGCCGTCTGGTCCTATCAGCCCCACCATCACACCGGCAGGGATCTCTAGCGAAATGTTATCCAGTGCTGTGGTTTCACCATAGTTGTGTTGTACCTGCTGCAGCCGCGCAACGACGCTTTTTAGCTCATCAGCATGCTGACCAGTCACTGCACCAGCTCCGGTACTTCTGCCGGCCAGGGCTGGCTGCTATCCAGTCGCAGATAAGCCGCGCCAGGCAAACCGGTTTTGACTTTGCTGATGTATTTTTCTAATAACTTTGGGCTGATTTGGGCTTTCACCCTAAACATTAGCTTTTCCCGTTCACTGCGGGTTTCGACTGTTTTTGGCGTAAACTGTGCGACATCCGCCACATAAGACACCTTGGCCGGTATCGATACTTGTGGGACGGCGTCCAGTACCACCCGAACTTCACTGCCGATCGCAACTTGACCGGCCATGGTCGATGGCAGAAAAAAAGTCATATACACATCAGTTAAATCAATCAGACTGAGCACTTTGCCACCGGCGGCGACAATTTCGCCGCTTAGCGCAATGCGGTATTGAATACGGCCCGCTCTGGGCGCTTTTAACTGATTGTCATTCAGCTCCGATTGCACCCGCGCCACTGTGGCCGTCGCTGCGTCCACTGCCGAAGCGGCTGAATTAATTTGCGCCTTGGCAGAGGCAATACCGGCCACTGCAGCTTCAATCTGGGCAGTGGCTGAACTCACCGCAGTTTTAGCGCTGACCACCAAGGTATCGTTGTCTTCCGCCAGTTGTTTTGACACTGAACCTGTTTCTGCCAAAGTGCCGGTTCGACGGGCCCGACTTCTGGCCGCGACCAGTTCCGCATGGCGTTGGATCAACACAGCATCCAGCGCAGCCTTTTCACTTTCGCGCTGCAACAAAACGCTTTGTGCTGCGACTGTGGCACTTTTAGCTTGCTGCAACTGAGCTTCGGCCTGATGCAACAGCGCGACCAAAGATGCAGACTCCACTGTGGCGAGCAATTGGCCCTGCTCCACAAAGTCCCCTTCATCCACCAGCAGATCGTTGATCCGACCTGCGATTTTGCTGGCTACGGCAATTTCAGTGGCTTCAACACGGCCATTACTTTTCAACAGATTGCCGCCTTCTGTGCCGCTGAAGTTCAGGTAATACAGCACCAGCCCTACAACCACAACTCCGGCTGCCATCCCTACTTTTGTTTGTAACCCTGTCATAATCCATTTCACCTTCACGCATGTTATTCCGTCTGGCCCACAAGGCCGTGATGACTAGATAGCCGGAGCCAACTCTAAGCTTGTTTGCAACAAACTTCTTTGATTTAGGCCAATTGCAAGACAGTTTCCCGCATTAATCGTTACATGGTCTGTGCGCTTCCCCATGCAAGCAAAGTCTCTTGACAGCAATAGACCCTTGCGACGCTGGTTACTTGACGGAATGCTTGATAAAAATAACGGGCAAGGCAGATGTGGACAGGAGCACTTTTCACAAACAACGCTAACCTCTGCAACCCATTGCGTCTGGCTTGGCCAAAGTCCGCACTATCATTCCTCCTCTTGCAACCTGAAAGGACGGCACAAACTGCCAAGAACTGCATATTTAACAGCGGATATATATTTTGCTGGACTAGCGAGAGGTTTTTACTTAGTAGTGACCTAAAAAGATAATTTGATTCAATGGGTTATATGTTTTAGGTAGGTTGAAGTTGAGCATAACCTGTGGGTTAAATCAACGATAGATTGATTTGGTCAAAAATATTCGCAAACTAGTCCTGCGAAGACTGCAAACGTGCAAACCTTCGCAAAAGCAATAACATGCTAAGCAGCAACTTCAATCCGAATGTTGCTTCCAACAACATGACGCCTTATTACCAACGACCAAAATACTGGTCGATCAGCAATGTCAGTTGTTCATTTAGTTCTGATTCCAGGTCGTCAGCATTGACCTGATACATCGCAAAATAGCGTGTGGCCTGCGCCGCATTTAAACTACGGCCAGCCAGCGTGCATTGCATCTCTGGCAGACTTTTATCAAAACGAGGGACCAATATCCAACGCATAAAACCCGCAGTATGCGCCGTCACCAATGGCTGTGAAAACTTACAAAAATCTTCAATGTAATCTGCGCCTTGCGGGCCAAGACAACCAGGCTCTACCCGATAAATCACTTCAAGAATTGCCGCAGATGCAGTCATAACAGTTCCGTTTTTAAATCTTACTGGTCCCAAAAAAACTACCTTAGCAGAAGCCTGTGATGACCATCAACTGCAATTTCAGTCACTACCTACTTCTTTTTTGAAGGCAGAAATTCGTTCATCGGAAATTATTAGCTCAATGATAAATTTGATTTTAGCCAGTGAACCACAATATCGCGGCGTACACTTCAAAGTAGTTTTACCACCCTCACGCAGCGAATACCCAAAAAAGCGGGTCTATATCATGCCTGTAAAAATTGCTGAACATAGGTAACTTCTACATCCTCGCATGAGGAATAGCATTGCAATAAATAGATTAAGCTATTGTTTTTATGTGGTATTAAACTTTGGCACGAGCACTGCAACAGCTTAAGGGTATAGCGCAGCATCATGCTGCTTTTAAAGCACTGACCAAGGAGATTGATATGGCTAGCTCACAAAGCACAACAGCTCAGGCAAATGGAAAAAGTAATCACGATTTAAACTCACCGATAACAGCCAAAGCGAGTGAAGCTGCGCATCACGCAGTTGATGCCGTTGCTGTCAAAGCTGCAGCAGCGGAAGATACATTGCGTAAAACCGCCGCCAGCTCTCAGGAAACACTGGCACATAAACAAGAAGAAATTAAACAGCAGCTGCAAAGCTCATATAGTAAAACCCGAGCACTGGCGGCAGAAAATCCGCTGGCGACAGCAGGTATTGCTTTTGCTGCAGGCATTGTGCTGACCGCCTTGTTACGTCGTCGTTAAGGCAGGCTACATGCAAAGCCGTGGATCTTCAGCAGCCCCCGCGCAGCGGCCTTCGCTCTTAGCTGAGCAGATGGCTGCTGCCACTGGCAATCAATCGCAAGGGCATCAAGCTCAGCACGCCTCTTCAGAGCAGACTAACACCTGGTTTGGGAAA
>JAHJNE010000588.1 GCA_018820995.1 Gammaproteobacteria bacterium
CGAGGAAACTGTTCTATCGATACGGCAGTGGGTTCAAACTTTTGTGATAGAAATGAATCTTTGCCCATTTGCCAAGTACGAGATGCTGAACAATCGGGTGCGTTTTGCTACCACAAGAGCGATAACGGAAGAGCAATTGTTGATGTCACTGCAAGACGAGCTGAAATTGCTTAGTAGTGATCCGTCAGTTGAAACTACGCTGCTGATCCACCCGAATGTATTGCAGGACTTTTATGTCTACAATCAGTTTTTGAGTGATGCAGATAAACTTCTTTTGGAAATGGGACTGGAAGGTGCCTATCAAATTGCCAGTTTTCATCCCGACTACCAATTTGGTGGCACAAATCCGGACGATGCAGAGAATTATACCAACCGCTCTCCCTACCCATTGTTGCATCTTATTCGGGAGGCGAGTCTTGAGCGAGCTATTGCGTTATATCCTGATGTCGATCAAGTTCCGGTACGCAACGTGGCGCTGATGAATAGCCTTGGACACAATAAGCTGCAGGCGCTATTTGAAAGCCTATTTAAGTTGTAGGGAGCGGTAGTACTTGTTTTTAGCTCCATCACTCAAAGAGTTTGGGTTGCCATTACTTTGGTTTGGCATTGCTGCTTATAAGTTGTTTATCGTCTTTAATAAGCAAAGGCAGCTGATGTGCACTGCACAGCTGCGTTAAGTATTAGCTTAAGTTCATACTCCGGAGACATTATGCAATTCCCCCTGGTTACAACGAGCTGGCTTGAAGCAAATTTACATTTAGAGCAGCTTATCCTTGTTGATGTCAGTATGAGCAAAGTGGTTGGGAAAAAGGCCATAGAATATGAAACACCACTATTTATACCTCACAGCCGGCGCCTTGATTTAGAAAACACATTATGTGATCTGAACTCGTCGCAAATACATGCCTTTCCCACCGAAGCACAATTCACAGCAGTCGCTCAGAGCCTAGGTGTCAACTCAGACAGTATCGTGGTGTTTTATGATAATCAGGGGGTTTATTCGGCGCCAAGGGCTTGGTGGATATTTCAAACAATGGGGTTTCAGAACGTATTTGTACTTGATGGTGGCTTACCTCAGTGGATATTGGAAAATAGACATGTTGTATCAAATATATCTACTATTGAAGCGGAAGCGGGCTGTGTGAAAGGCAGGTTTCACCCAGAGCTGGTATGCGACGCAAATTTCATCCTTGAAAATATCAATAATCGACAGTTAGCTGTACTTGATGCGCGTTCAACAGAAAGATTTTTGGGCCTAGCGCCGGAACCTCGGAGCGGCGTGCGTAGCGGCCATATTCCTTATTCGGTAAGTCTGCCGTACCCTGAGGTGTTAAATGGCTATTGTTTTAAAAGTGATGCGCAGTTAGCCACGATCTTCTGCAGGTTGTTGGGTAACAAAACCAGCACACTGGTATTTTCCTGTGGCTCGGGAATTACCGCCTGCATTATTTTGTTGTCGGCAGTGATTGCGGGCTACCGGGATTTAATGTTGTATGACGGTTCTTGGTCGGATTGGGGGGCAAATCTAGCTTTGCCTATCGAAGCATCAGCGAACAAATAAATTTCAAAGTCTGCAAAAAACGCAGGTTTTGGCATCAACCAACAAAGTGGTTTTGCGCTAAATTTAAGCGTTATATGTTCAATTTAATTAGGGAACTGATCCTATGTTTAAAATTTTAATATTCACATTGGTCATGGCTTTTCCTGCCTTTTTGTCCGCGCAAGAGGACCGACAGGCTATAGCAAAAGAATTAACAGCAATGGCGCAGGAGGCCGCCGCACGCTTTGAGTTCACCGTTGCTCCTGACGACGATACGACGTTAATCATGTATTACGATACTCATTTAAAAGCATCAGAGTTGACCGGTGACTGGACATCGTACTTGTTTGCATTTGGTTCAAGTCCGGAAGAACTGAAGGATGAAGGTTTTACTCAAATCCGTATCTATACCGGCAGGAGTAAAGACGTAAACGACTATGTGCTTAAAATTTTATAGAACAGGTAGCCTACCGGAACGGGACGTCACAGGCTGCTGTGCTCGGAGGTGTTGTTCCATTTTTGACCTGCGCTAAATTTGAATCGGGAACGGCAAGCCAAGGCGCGAACAGATGGCTAGTGTCGTGATATCTGTTCGCCTTGCAGTAGCTGAAAATTTGTCAGTGCCAGTCAAGAGCCATA
>JAHJNE010000589.1 GCA_018820995.1 Gammaproteobacteria bacterium
GATAGCCTTGGCATCAACAAACTATATGCGGTGATAGGCCCATCGATGGGCTCGTTTCAGGCCATTGAATGGGCAACCATTTATCCGGATCGAGTGCAGCGTTTAGTGCCCGTCATTGGCACTGCATTTATTGATGCATGGACGGCAGTGCGGCTGGAACGTTGGGCGCAACCAATCAAACAAGACCCACACTTTCAACAGGGCGATTATTATGGCAAAGCACAGCAACCTGAGGCCGGTCTAGCCCGCTCTTTGGCGTACATCATCCAGGACGCATCCAATCCGATTGGTTTTAACAGTCGTTATACCGATCCCGCAGCCGATACTGCCGCCCATCTGGATATTCTGGCGGAACCGCTAGCCTGGCAACAATTATTAGCGCAAGCCAAATTAAGAGCCGTGAATCAAGATGCCAATCATTTGTTGTATCTGGTGCGGGCGTCGCAACTGTGGCGCGCCGGAATGGGTGATAACTGGCAGCAAAGTATCAAAAAAATCAAAGCCAAAACTTTGTTTTTACCGGCGACTGGCGACTTATTGCTGCCGCCAGCTATGGCCAAACTGAGTGCACAGCAAATGCAGGGCGCGAGCAATCCGGTAGCACTCACTGAGATTCCCGGACAATGGGGACATTTAGATGGAGTGCTCGGCATGCCTGCGGTTGCAGCTGAGTTAGCTGCATTTCTGGCGCAAAAATAAAGCGGCTCAAAGCGCCGCACTACTGAGTTAGATTATTAAATTGTTGATGTTTTAGATAAGTTTTTTCACGCTGTGTTATCTCTCGCCCTGTTCTGGCAACTCCTTGCCAGTTGCGGTCTGGATGTTGCCTTCATCCAGGCCGCCTTTTTATATCCTATCGAAATATCAGCGGGCCCTGTTGCTGAAGTTGCTGCAAAGCTTTTATCTCGAGCGCCGCAAGCGCTACCGGAAAATGCAGAGCAGCATGATGACACACCACATCTCGCTTCCAATGCCAATTAAATTCCGCGTGCTCGGTAATTTTCATTGTCTTGCCATCAGGACTTAATAAAGTCGCACTCAAATTCCAGGCAGGCCGAAAACCTGAATTTAGTTCGATTTTGTCCAATAACAAAACTGTTGCAGACGGTTTAACTGTAACCCTGGTGCGGGTGGTCAGTTGTTCTAACTGCACCGAATGTACCAACCCACAGGGTACTTTGGGGAGTGGTGTCGGTATCTCCAGTTGCAAAGTTGGCGTATAAGCCGACATCTGTTCAGGCAACACAATACGATGGCTACAGCCAACAATAGATATCAATAAAAACAGAAAACTACATAGTTTCATATTGTGAAACCACATCTTTTAGTTCCTTATCTATTTTCTGTTTTAAAGCAGGCATTTGATAAGCTGCATTTCGACAGGCGTAATCAATCACGGCAGATGAACGAAACTGATGCTTAACCTGAGAATATTGAAAAGTACGACCAACAGTCAGCTCAATGTCCGCGACCAACTCAAACTGGTGCTTTAGTGACAAGCCAAAGCCCTCACTGGCCGGTTCTGCGGCGATTTGAAAAGTAATATTGGAAATTTTGGCTTGCCCGAGACATTTTTCCGGATGACAACTGCTTAGCGCAAAATAGTCAGCACCATCACTCCCCATTGAAATGGTATATTGATGCAGGAAATCACGGGCACCACAAGGTATCTGCGAAGGCGCTTCGACAATTTCTACCGCAGCTGACATGCTGGCAGGTATCACCGCGGCAGGCAATGTTTGGCACCCCACACAAAACGTAATTAACAATGGCAAGGCTAACTTATGCGGCGCGTTCATAAAACCTCCTCGTGAAGTCGTTCAATTTGTCGTCTGACAAATTCTCTTCGCATCGATGTTGGACGACCTACATGTTCGATTATTTGTTTGGAGTCTAGATCTACTTTAATCTGCAATTTTTCTGTTGGTGGATACATGATATTTAGACTTAGGCTTAGATGCTCAGGCGGATACTGCAAGTGGAGATCTTTACCGGCCCTAAAATAAACAACTTTGCCGGGAGCTAGTTGAAATCTCTCCAAAAATACTAGATTTACCTTACTTCCAATCGCTAGATCTGTATTTGAACTCTCAATCTCCCAAACATCCGACTGATATCCTGCACCGAAATAACCAACAGTAAGAAAACTGAAGTCATGATTATGAGGAATGGTATAGACGTTACTTTTACCAGACCGTTGGTCAAATTCAGATTCAGGCTGCCATATGTTCAGTCTAAGGTAATAGGCTGGCTTGACCTCACCAATAATAAAACTGTCGGGAGTATACAAATTATCCTTCTGGAAGTTTTTTTCATCGGTCAACCCGCTCAGTAAAAACTGTTTTACGAGGTTACGATTAAGGAACAGTCGATAAAGCAGCTCCGCATGATAAGAAATTTGTAGACTACTATTCTCAGCCAGATTGTTATCCATCAATCTATAAAACTCATCCAATTCAAGAGCCTTATCGGTTTCATTCCGGAACGTGATTGCCATAAGTATCTCTCAGGTAGTCAATAATGCGTGTTGGCGTATGGTCAGGTTTTGTCCAAGCGATGCATTTATGCGCCGTAAGCCAATCTGGGCTTCGTCTCTGACCGCTTGGACCGTATGTAACTGGTAGCGAGTTAGAATTTCAATAACGTCTTCACCTTTGCAATAACTGAGAACTCGTAGTGAATACATCAACCTGGAAAGTGGCAGATCGTTGAGGAAAACTCCTGCATAGGCCTGAATATCGTGCCGATAAACTGCAGCGTAAGATGAAGATTTTGTCTCATCGATGATGAGTAGCGAGGGCGAGTCAAACTGATCTAATAATAGACAATCGGTACTACTGACAAACTTACTACTTTTGGGAGGAAGTCTAATAAATTCTTTAGAAACAACATTTGGAACTTTGGTTTGATCTAAGCGCTGTAGATGGATTAAGCAGAGTTGAGAATCCTGAGATCCAAAGTTATAAATATAGCGATTTTTTACTTCGTCAATTGTTACCGTACAGCTAATCGCAAATGGTATGTAACAACGAAAATACTCGTTACTCGCCAGCTCAAACACCCCAGAATATAACTTTTCCTCGGGTAAAGTAGAAATTTTATCGGCAATCTCTCTAAAATCCATTTCAAGTAATCGATTTTCGTTGAAGGAATGTAGCGGTGTACTTAGTTCCCTCAGGTAATTTTCAGCTAAGTCATCGATTAGCTTTTGGACAATATCTAGCATATCGTTGAACTCCAGTTAAAACTTGCTATGCGTTAAAATGGGTATGCCTTTCGGGCATACCCTTGTCACTTACAATACTTTGTAGATCAAATAAATAGCGACAATTACGCCATAGATTGACGTAACTTCTTCAAACCCTGGAATCACGGCAATTTGGTTAACGCCATCAAGCGTTTCATTAACAATAGGTAGCAAATCCATCAAAATCTCCTTTTGGTTAAAATTGGGTAGCACTGCGTATACAGCAGTGATGGTCAGAGCGCTTACAGGGTGTTGCAAACATGAATATGTCCCTCAAGCACCTAAATCGTAAACTTAAAATAAAAATCAACACAATAAGAATAATATGATAAATATTTGATAACAGAACGAAGCGACATATATCGGCAACGAGCAGCATTTAGCGGCGACGAAAGGTATTGGCGGGAAGAGATTCAACTTGCAGGAAAACCTATTGTTGTCGAAAAATCGGCTTTCAGCGGGTGCGAAGTAATATAACCAGTGGTATGAAGTTGATATGTTTCTGTTTCAAATGGGACAAAGGCTGCAAAACTCAGGTAACTGCGGGAAGGTATTTACAAAAATAACTCTGAGTTCTTAACAGCCCGGGCCACCGCTATCAGAGGTGGCTTAGGTGAACTACTAAATAATTGGAAGTGAGAGGTCCCTGGAGCCCCCCTCATTCCCGTACTACAGCGTAAACCTTGATACCGCCTGAGTCAGTCCGCTGGACAAGGCTTTTAGCTCATGCGCCACTTTACTGCTGTGCTGGGTCGCTTCGCTGTTTTGCGCGGACATGCCGGCAATGCGTTCGATGTGGCCTGCGACTTCCTGACTGGCCGCGTTTTGTTCATTCAAACTTAACGAAATTTGCTCTATCACTGACAGAACTTGTTTGAAACTTTGTTGGATTTCAGCGATAGCACTACCTGCTTGTGCCGCCAACTCAACGCCCTGATTCACCTGCACCACACCGGTACCCATTTGCCCAACGGCATCTGAAGTGCCAGACAAAATCAGCCCAATCATGCTTGAAATTTCGCTGGTCGACTGCGTCGTCCGCTGTGCCAACATCCGGACTTCATCAGCCACCACCGCAAAACCTCGCCCTTGCTCACCGGCGCGAGCCGCTTCAATCGCAGCATTTAATGCTAATAAGTTGGTTTGATCTGCAATACCTTTAATAACACTGACAATATTCGATATTTGCTCAGATTGTTTACCAAGTTCCTCCATCCGATTCGACGCCGTGCGAACGACCAGTGCAATCCGCTCCATACTAGCCACAGTATTATTAATGACGGTGCCGCTTTGCTCTGCACGCCGGCCGGAATCTGTCGCGATCTGATGTGCTTCCGCCGAACTGCCTGACACATGGTTAATGCTAACGCTCAGCTCTTCCACTGCGGCGGCAATCGAAGAAGATGCTCTGGATTGTTCATTGGCCGATGCATTTAACTGCTCCGCCGTTGAAGCGACGACGGAACTGGCAGAACTCAACTCTCCCGCCGCACTTTTGATTTCACCGAGCAATTGGCAAAGTTGCGTTTGCATCACATCAAGACCTGCCAGCAACTCAGCGACTTCATCACCACCACTACTATCGATGCGATTATTTAAGCGCCCAGCCGCAACTGCCGCCACCAAATTCTTGGCCACCATTAAGCGTTGCTGTAGGGCATTTTTCATGTAAGTCGCCATCCCAACCGCCACCACGAGAATCAGTAAGCCGCCCACGACAAGACTGATATAAGCGAGCTTTTTGGCAGACCCTACATCATCACTGCGGGTTTTTAACTGGCCGCGCTCTTCACTCATAAAGTCTTCAAGTTCAGTGCGGATTTTATCCATATACATTTTGCCCGTGCCGGCAGAGACAAACTCAATCACCAGCTGCCGTTTGGCTGGGTCATCACCCGCTTCACGCCTTTGAGTGGCGGCTGGCTCAATCGCATTTTCCAACCAAAGCATATAATTTTTTTCTACATTACTGATTAATGCCCGCTGTTCAGGCTTGTCACGCATCAAATCTTTCAGTTGCGAGAGCCTGGTCGAGGCCTCTTTTTTTCCTTCGATATACGGCGCTAAAAAACTATCTTGTCCTGTGATCACAAAACCACGCAGACCGGATTCAATAGTCATTAAATGTTCTGCCAACATATCACCAGTGCGGATCACGTTAAAAGTCTGCTCGTTGAGCTGAACTGCAGATTGCATTTTTTGCATACTGCTTAAAGAGGCCAAAGTTGACAACAACACTAACA
>JAHJNE010000590.1 GCA_018820995.1 Gammaproteobacteria bacterium
CAGTTTAGTGATTTTAACAGACGGATGATGAAGTGGTCGGTGCCGGTATGCTTGGTCGGCTGTTGTCTCATCATCTTTTTAACAACAATAAGTCGCGACACTTCACTCAGGGTATCCGACGACAGCAAACCGAACTCTCAACCAATCTTCGCGACGCCAATCGACCTTGCCGCCGCTGTCACGCCAAAAAACACTATGCCACGGGTTGAAAGCCCCGGCACTGCGGCTTCCAACCAAAGCGGGCAAATGATCGTGGTGCAAAGGCCTGACTGGGCGTTAGAGGGGCAACTCAGAACACATTTTGATCGGCTGCAAACTTTGGCTGCGCAGGGGGATCATCAGGCTGCTTATATCCTAGCGATGAACTTAAGATCTTGTTTTTATGTGCCAGCCAATGACATCGACTTTGAGGAAAAACTACAACAAGTCCATCGATTTAAGGACAGCAGCGAGGCCGTTACCAGTATCACCGAGCGCTTTCATTTTTGTCAGGGGGTCGATGAAAACCAACGCGGTCAGTTTTATCGTTATTTGGAAGCTGCAGCAGACAACGGTTTTGTTCCAGCTCAGGAAGAGATGGCGAGTGTGACACCTGAGCTATTTTTAAACTTGACTGGTGCGGCACAACTGGAAAGGGCGGGTTACATCAAAAAGCGCGACGAATTTGTGCAGCAGCAAATTGGCTGGCTCGGATCCGCGGCACAACACGGTAGTATTTTGGCGTTGATGAGACTTTCTAATATGGGTTACTCACAAAACTATCACCATCATCAATCACAACAATATGGCGCACTGAATCGTGTGCAGTCCTATGCTTTTAACCAGCTGATTCTTGAAATTGCCGACGACAACGATGTTTATAGTCGATATGCAAGGTATCAACAAAATCTGCAAGCTCAGTTAACGCCTGAAGAAATTGAACAGGCATCAAGGATGGCCGAGGATTGGTTAACGATAATCACAGCCAACGGGACGCTATATCTTGATGACTAGTCGTATCCTTTAATTTCTAACACTTTCTTGCTGATATGGTTTAAAAATCAGAGGTATAGTGTTGCTTGAGGTCAAACGATTTCAGGATATTTTAGTTTTAGTACTCAGGTCTGTTTTGCACAGTGTAACCGTCAATCCCAAACCAAAGAACCAGTGACCGATGTTTCAGCAATCACTAAGCCTTGCTGAACCAGTGATCCAATCTCTGTTAATAAAGCCTGTTTTGATAGCGACGACGCGTCATGGTCTGTACGCAGACGAACCCAGTTATTGCGGCCACTTTTCTTGGCGCAATACAGTGCTTTGTCGGCGATATTTACCACATCTTGCCAGCTGACCAAATCGTGTGGATTGGCGGTAAACGGATAAGATGCACAGCCAATCGAGATGGTGCTGGTTAACTGGACGCCATTTCCTACATCAAACGGATTCTCCGCTATTTCCTGACGCAGCCGCTCTGCGAACAATAATGCGCTCGCTCCGTCAGTTTGTCTGGCGACGACCAGAAATTCTTCACCACCCCAACGAATAAAATAGTCTGAGCTGCGGAATACTTTTTCTAACTTCAGTGGGATTTGTTTTAACAGCTGATCGCCCGCTGCATGGCCGTAGGTGTCATTTACGGATTTAAAGTGGTCGATATCAATCAGGAAAAAGTGCAATTTTGCTCTTTCTAATGCCACGGGATCAATCGCCTCGCCCGACGCCAGTGGGCCGTTAAACAGCCGTTTTATCGTCGCAATGTCCGTGGTTAATACCTGATTTAAAAAGCGCCGGTTTTTTAACCCGGTTAATGGGTCGGTCAGACTGGCTTGCTCCAGTTCTTGATTCGCTTTATCCAATTTCTGATTGCGGATTGAAAGCTCTTTGGTTTGTTCATCCACCAGCGCTTGTAGACGCGCGCCTTTTAACTGCAAATACCGGACGCGTCGCTGGTAGAGGAAATAAAGGGTCGTTGCCAGCAACAACCACATCAACCCTCTGCACCAGAGCGTTTCGTACCAGGCGGGTTTCTGGGTAATCATTAACGCAAGTTGGTGTGGGCTCCATTGCCCGGCTCTATTGCTGCCTTTAATCAGCAAGGTGTACTGACCTGGGTCGAGGTTGGTGTAAGTTGCAACACGATGTTGGGCATTGGTTTGGTTCCAATCCTTGTCATAACCTTCCAGTTTGTAAGCGTACAGATTGTGCTGCGGTGCGGAGAAGTCGAGTGCTGAAAATTCGATACTGAAACTACGTATCTCCGGGGGCAGGCTGATGCTCTTGCTGGCAACAAAGGGGGTTGAATTGCCATCGATACTCAAATTACTAATCACGATGGGTGGCTGGTAACGCCATGGTGCGTAACGTTCCGGATGCACCATCAGCAAACCCGTTGTTCCGCCATACATTAAGGTGCCATCGCGGGTTTTGTGATAACTACCCACCCACACTGTGCCGATATCAACGCCATCAGCTTTGGTTAGCTTGCTAAATTGCCATTGCTTGGTATCTAACACCTGCCACTGTGTCCAGAGGCGATCGGATTTATCACTTAATAAGTTGGCACCCATATAAAGTCCGGGTTTTCCGGCTTTTGCGCTGATGGCTTCAAATTGCGCCTGCTTGTTGTGCCAGCTCACCAATCGGTTTAAGCC
>JAHJNE010000591.1 GCA_018820995.1 Gammaproteobacteria bacterium
AGTTGGCAACACTTGCCGCCGAAAATGGCTGGGAAGGTATTGTGGTATACGGCAGTGTGCGTGACGTCGATACTCTGGAAGACTTTGATATTGGTATACAGGCGGTCAATGCAATTCCGGTCGGTGCTGATGATCAGGGTTTTGGTGTAACTGACGTCCCAGTCTGTTTTGCCGGCGTCACTTTCCTACCAGATGACCACTTATACGCCGATAGTACCGGCATCATCTTGTCAGCTGATGCATTGGATATAGAATAATAAAGCGTCCGACTTTCACAGGTAGCAGCTAAACAAAGCCTTATGAATCATCTAAATCAATATCAAGCCGCCACTTTGGCGGCTTTTCAACAACTACGCCAGGGTGAAATCCGCCTTGGTGAACGTTTATATTGGCCGACAACCAACGGTGATTTACCATCTTTATTGCAACAGGCAAAAGCGTCCGGTGTTCGCTTCGTGATCCTCGGCATCCCGGAAGATATCGGCCCCAGAGCCAATTTGGGCAACGGCGGCGCTGAACTCGGTTTTCAAGCTTTTTTAAAACGTTTTCTTAATTTACAAGCCAACGAATTTATCAACCCAAAGCAAATCTGGTTGTTGGGCGAAATTGACTGCACTGATTTACAACAACAAAGCCAACATTTTGATGCGAATGACTCTTCGCAACTAGCATTGTTGCGCCAGCTCTGTGGCGAGCTCGATGAGCGCACGACGCCCGTAGTACAAGCGATTTTCGACGCTGGATTGTTGCCGATTATTATTGGTGGTGGCCATAACAACGCGCTGCCAATATTGCGCGCTTTAGCACAACATGCAGGTGCCGCCGTTAATGCGGTCAATCTGGACCCACATTGTGATTTTCGGCTACTCGAAGGCCGCCACAGTGGTAATGGCTTTAGTTACGCCAAAGCCAACAATTGGCTTGATCGATATTTTGTACTGGGGCTACATGAACTGAAAAACTCAGCCGCATCTATCGCCAATATGCAACTGGCAGAGGTTGGTTTTTGTAGCTATCAGGACATTTACCTGCGGCAGAAGTGCAGTTTTGAACAGGCACTCACTTTGGCGCTGAATTACTTGAATGCCAACAGCACTGTAGAAAAGCCAACAGCCCTCGGCATCGAACTGGACACCGATAGCATCAGCATGATGCCGGTCAGTGCTTTTACCAATTGCGGTTTAACCGTCAGTGCAGCGGAGCGATATGTTTACTACTTTGCCAGACAGCCGCAAAGCCGCTATCTGCATCTCGCCGAAGCTGCGCCATCCCAACATCCGGCAGGCCTGGCTGCGGGCATGTCAGAAGCAGGTCAAGTGCTGACAGCATTAGTATTGGCTTTTATTCAGGCAAAAACAGAACTGTTCACTCATCGTTGATAAAGCAGGAGTTTGAGCGATTGTTGCGATGATGGCATTTTTCAATTGCTCAACAACACCGCAGTGCTTCAAGGCGACTTGCCAGTAAAGCACTGCAGCGCCTATCACTTGAGGGATAGGCAAAAAAACGATGAAAAATTATAAAGGATGGTTTTCAGCAAGCCTTGTCAATACTCGGTCGACAAGGTTTACCACTTAATCCGGATGATGGTGTTGATATTGCTTTAACCAAGCCGGCAACCCATGCAGTGCAAAAGGTCTGGAAAACAGAAAACCCTGACCGCGGTGACAGCCCATTTGTTTCAGTCTATCTGCTACCGCCTGCTCTTCAACACCTTCAGCGACTACCACGAGCTGTAAGTTCTTTGCCACATCGAGAATGGCCCCCGTGACCGCCGACTGAGTATCAGAACGATGTAAACCGGCAATAAAAGAGCTATCAACTTTCACTTGCTGGATGGGCAGCTGACGTAAATAACCTAATGATGAAAAACCAGTGCCAAAGTCATCCAGCGCCAGTTGAATACCCAACTGATGCAGGCGGTTGAGTACATCAAGTGCTTTGCCAGGTTCGACTAATAATGCGTCTTCTTTAATTTCTAAAATCAATAATTTGGGGTCAACATCGGCATCCTCGAGCATTTGTTGTAACTGCTCAACGAGTTCCACCTGCATCAGATCCCGGCTCGCCAGATTAACGGCCAGCGCGATGAAAAGCCCGTCTTGCTTTAACTGTTGCATCACCTCAATGGTCTGTTGCAGTACCCACTGCGTCAGCGGATAAATCATCCCTATCGCTTCGGCCATCGGCAAAAAATCTTTCGGTGCCAACAAGCCACGTTCCGGATGTTGCCAACGTAAGAGTACTTCGGCGGCCAGTACCTTTTGATCAGTCAATTGTATTTGTGGTTGCACATCTAACTGCAACTGGTGATGCGAAATCGCCACACTGAGCTGTGACATCATAGAAAGTTTTTCATCGGTATAACTTTGCATTTCCGGTGAAAACACCTGGGTATCACTATAGCGCCACAAGTGCTGCTGCAGCGCCTGATGTGCTTTATCCAATAGGTCATTTAGCAAAGTGCCATGCTGCGGGTAATGTGCGACACCACTGGCAATGCGATATTCAATGCCGCAACCATGGATCAGCAACGGCTCCGGCACTTCATGTTCTATGCGCTGCGCCAGATACTCGGCCAGGTGCTGTTTGTTTCCGGCATAAACCCAAGCCGCGAAATCGACACCGCCTAAGTGGACAACCGAAGCATATTGACCTTGCCATTCGAGCTGCAATACATCCGGCTCAGAGATTAAATGTTGATTAATGCGCGAGGCAATTTGGGTCAACAGCAAGTTACTATTGCTGTGGCCCAATACTTTATTGATTTGTTCGAAGTCTTTAATTTTCAGCAACAATAAAAAAAAATGCTGCGAGGGTTGCCGCCGGAGCAACACTTCAAGTTGCCGTTCCAACGCCAGTTTATTGGGGTAGCCGGTAATTTCGTCATGCAACAGCCGGAAACTGTCTGGTGTCAGCGGCTGTAAATCGAGTTGTTGCTGTAACTTCTGCCGTTGTCTGTCTGAACGTTGCCACAAACCTGCCAAAATCAACGAAACAATTAACAACAAGGGTAACAGCCAATTGGCTTGTTCAATTAAATGCGACAACGCATAAACCGGCCATACGCTGCAACTTAACAGCACTACTACTCTTTTCACTGCTGTATTCCCGCTTTTTACAGATAATGCTGAGCTTACTCTTTTTCATTATTTTGTAAAGTCAGCCAAAACGTCGGATATTTACTTCTTTTCCGTGAATTATCAGCTGCTTAAGCTGACTCACCCCAAACTGGTAACAAAGCTCAGCTGGCTGCGTGATGGCATACAAGCCAAAATCGGCTCTTTTTCCGGCCTGTAACATGCCGCGGTCGGTTTTCCCCAGCGCTTTCGCGGCATGAGAAGTGACACCCAACAAGGCCTCTTCCGGCGTTAACCGGAACAAAGTACAGGCCATATTCAGCATCAGCGGTAAGTTACAAAGTGGCGAGGTGCCTGGGTTTAAGTCAGTGGAAACCGCGATAGGCACCTGGTATTGCCGCAACAATTCAATCGGTGGCATTTTGGTTTCACGTAAAAAGTAATAAGCACCAGGCAATAACACCGCAACCGTGCCCGCCGCCGACATTGCCTGAACATCTGCTTCGGTCAGATATTCAATATGATCCGCTGACAAGCCGCTAAACTCAGCCACCAGTGAAGCGCCGCCCAGCGCGGATAACTGCTCAGCATGGGCTTTCACCGGTAACCCCAACGCCTTGGCTTTTTCGAATAACCGCCGGCTTTGTGCCACTGAAAAACCGATGCCTTCGCAAAATACATCTACTGCATCAACCAAGCCCTGTTGATGTAACGCGGGCAGCATCAAATCGACCACCAAATCAAGGTAACCTTCGCTGTCATTGGCATATTCTTGCGGCAAGGCATGCGCGCCTAAAAACGTTTTTTCAATCTGGATCGGATGGTTTTCATCGAGCAGTTTTGCCACTTCCAGAATTTTCAGCTCAGTTTCTAGGTTCAGACCATAACCGGATTTAATCTCAACAGTGGTGACTCCCTGACTAAGCAGCGCATTTAACCGGTCTTTACCCAGCACAAACAATTCTTCATGGGACGCAGCACGGGTTGCAGCAACAGTCGACTTAATACCACCACCGGCTGCGGCAATGTCTTGATAACTAGCGCCGTTTAGACGCATTTCAAATTCATTGGCCCGACTGCCGGCATACACCAGATGGGTATGGCAATCGATAAAACCGGGCAACAACCATTGCCCCTGCCCGTCATACAGCGGCGTGGTCAATAAATCACAAGCCGGCAGTTCAGCTTTTGGGCCACACCAGGCAATCAAACCGTCTTTTACCGCCAGCGCACCATCACGAATCGTGCCGTACGGCTGACCATTGTCCGTCATGGTGGCGAGATGAACGTTATGCCAGATGGCATCAAATTGCTGTATGGCAGACATAAGAACTCCAAAGCCTAAAAATTGAAAAAACGATGTTGATGAATATGTTAGCACTGGTTTATCACGAGACTGGCCAGTGTAGTTGCCAGTTTTCGTAAAATGGCACTGGTCTGTGCTGTAAATAATTCTACCTGAACCACTTGTATATACAACTAGATTCAGCTATTTTTCCGCCATCGTTGTTGGATATCGAAGTGACTTCGGCATTTTGCAGATTCGTTTTTAAAGAGATCCCGGGGATTGGCCATGAGCAACACCACGCACTCGACAACAAGTAGCAGCACGCCAAAATTTGCCGCAATTAAGGAATTTATTTTCAGTCAGATTGAGTCTGGCAATTGGCCGGAACACAGCCGGGTGCCGTCTGAAAACGAGTTATGCGAACAGTTTGCCGTCAGCCGGATGACCGCCCGCCGTGCTTTGCAAGAATTAACCGAACAAGGCGTGTTGTACCGCACGCAAGGTGTAGGGAGTTTTGTCGCCAGCGCCAAGTCACAATCGGCGCTACTGGAAATTCGTAATATTGCTGACGAAATTCAGGCGCGTGGCCATTTTCATTCGGCAGAATTAGTGCAATTGACCGAGCTGCCCTGCCCCACGGTCGTGGCCGGTGCGCTTGGGTTACAACGCAATGAACCGGTGTTTTTCTCGTTAATTGTGCACTATGACAATCAACAGCCGTTGCAGCTGGAAGCTCGTTACGTCAACCCGAAACAAATTCCGGCCTATTTAGCCCAGGATTTTGTCTTACAAACCCCGCATGAATATTTAAGTGCCGTTGCGCCACTGACCGAAGCCGATCACGTGGTTGAGGCTATTCTGCCGGACGAATTCACCTGTAAGTATTTAAAAATTAATAAAACTGAGCCTTGTCTGCGGTTAACCCGCCGGACTTTTAGCCGTGAAGGCGCTGTCAGTTTTGCCTATTTAACCTCCGCTGGCAGCCGTTACCGGCTGGGCGGCCACCTGAACATCAACAACTCTGGTAAAAAGTGAGAACCCTATGAGCAGCTCAAATTCAACCTTGGAACCTAAACTCGACCCTAGACTCGACCCAAGCCGCGTGATCCGCGCCGCCCGTGGTAACCAAATCACCGCGAAAAGCTGGCAGACCGAAGCCGCCAAACGGATGCTGATGAATAACCTGGATCCGGAGGTCGCGGAACACCCAACAGCGCTGGTGGTGTACGGCGGTATTGGCCGTGCGGCTCGGGACTGGGCGAGCTACGACAAAATTGTTGAAGTGCTGGATCGGTTAGAAGATAACCAGACATTGCTGG
Source organism: Gammaproteobacteria bacterium (assembly GCA_018820995.1). Classification (GTDB taxonomy): domain Bacteria; phylum Pseudomonadota; class Gammaproteobacteria; order Enterobacterales; family Alteromonadaceae; genus Pararheinheimera. The sequence goes on from JAHJNE010000591.1 coordinate 5,688, forward strand.
TACAAAGCGGCAAGCCGGTGGGAGTGTTCCCAACGCACCCTGACGCACCGCGGGTATTGATTGCCAACTCGAACCTGGTTCCGCATTGGGCAACCTGGGAGCATTTTAACGAGCTGGATAAACAAGGTTTGGCGATGTACGGCCAGATGACTGCGGGCTCGTGGATTTACATCGGCACCCAGGGCATTGTGCAAGGCACTTACGAAACTTTTGTTGCCATTGCCAAACAACATTTTGCCGACCAAGCCGCAGGCAAATGGATTTTAACCGGTGGTTTAGGCGGCATGGGTGGTGCGCAACCCCTGGCTGGCACCATGGCCGGCTTTCATATGATTGCCTGTGAAGTGGATGAATCGCGCATCGATTTTCGCTTACGCACCGGTTATGTCGACCAAAAAGCCTACTCACTGGACGAAGCGCTGTCACAGCTCGAAGCTGCCAAAGCCAGCGGTAAACCAACGTCGATTGGCCTGTTAGGCAACGCGGCCGATATTTTCGCCGAATTAGTCGCGCGCAATATTATTCCAGACGTGGTGACCGACCAAACGTCGGCCCACGACCCGCTCAACGGCTATCTGCCACAAGGTTGGTCGATGGAACAAGCCAAAGCTGAACGTCTGAAAGACGAAGCCCATGTGGTGATCGAAGCGAAAAAAGCCATGGCAGTGCAAGTACTGGCGACGCTGGAAATGCAAAAGCGCGGCGCAGTCGCAGTGGACTACGGTAACAATATTCGGCAGATGGCTAAAGACGTTG
>JAHJNE010000070.1 GCA_018820995.1 Gammaproteobacteria bacterium
CACCACTTAAGCCGGCCGGTAAATCAGCTTGGATCGCCGCCATTTCTTCAGTCACTTTTTTAATGACTTCAAGACTGTTGGCATTGGGTGCGACGAACACGCCCATAAAGACTGCTGTTTGCCCGGAATAATTCACTTCGACGCTGTAATCATCAGCACCGAGCACCACATCAGCGATATCTTGCAATCGAACGACGCCATCGGCATTTTGCCGAACTACTAAGCGCCGAAAATCTTCGACGTTGGTCATATCAGCATTGGCACTGAGATTTACCGCTGTGTACGTACCTTTGGTCTGACCAATCGCCGCTTGCACATTGTTGTTGGCAAGTGCCGCGCGCACATCACTCGGTGTCACGCTGTATGCTGCCATCTTCTCTGGTTTTAACCAAATTCGCATGGCAAAGGTGCGGCCGCCGAGAATTTCGGCTTTTTGTACGCCGGAAATTGCAATCAATCGTGGCTGAACGGAACGAGATAAAAACTCAGTGATTTGATTTTGTGCAAGAATATCAGAGCTGAAACTTAAGTAAGCAGATGCAAACTGGCTGTCGGCTGCTTCAATCGCAATCGATGGCACTTCTGCTTCAGGCGGCAATTCACCACGCACCTGGTTCACTTTGGCAGTGATCTCAGTCATCGCTTTCAGTGGGTCGTAGTTCAAATGTAAATGCGCGCTAATGGTTGAAACACCCATCGTGCTTTGCGATTCAACGTAATCAATGCCCCCTGCCGAGGCTATCGCGCGTTCAATCGGACTGGTGATAAATCCGCGTACCAACTCAGAGTTAGCACCGACATACACTGTGGTGATTTTAATGACCGCGATATCACTTCGTGGATACTGTCGGACAGATAAGTTACTTAAAGATTGAAAACCGGCCAGCAAAATTAACAGGCTGACTACGATGGCTAACACCGGTTTTTTGATAAAAATATCAGTAATATTCATGCTTCACCTGGATAAAAAGGTTCGGGTCGTCACCTGAGTCAAATTCGCTTGCCTGACCAGCCATACTGAAAACACGACAGCTGGTTCAGGGCAAAAATTAACTATTGGTTGGTGTTGGCTCAGTTTTAAACTCCGGTGTTGGCAGCTTTGACTCCACCAGCGCCTGCTTATTAAACAGTTTAAAAGCGCCAGCACTGACTACCTGCTCGCCTGCTTTTAAGCCATCGACAATTTCGACATAATCGCCACGCGTTTTACCCAATCTCACAAACTGCTGCCGCGCCACTAAAGCGCCAGTTTTAGCGTCTTTATCGGCTACAAACACCGTATCGCCAAAAGGAGCATAAATAATGGCGGTGGACGGCACAGCTAACACTGACAACGGCTCACTCAGGGTCACTGTAGAAGCGACCGCCATACCAGGAATTAAACGGTTGTCAGGATTCTCCATTGACGACTGCACCACGGCATTTCGAGTGAGCGGATTAATTTCAGAACCAATCGCAGTAATCTCACCCGAAACAGTAGAATTTTGCGCATCACCAATGGCAACACTTACCGGCAAACCGCGGGTAATTTGGATTAACCAGTCTTGTGGGATCGGGAAATTAATGCGTACTCGATTGGTCGCTTGCAGTGACACTATGGCCGCGCCAACCTGTAAATCTGTACCCAAATCAACCTGACGAATACCAACACGACCATCAAAAGGCGCGCGAATTTGTTTTTTCTCTAAAGTTGCCCGTAAATCGTCCACATCACCTTTGGCTGACTCCACTTGTTGCACGGCCGCATCTAATTCACTTTGGCTGGCAATTTTACGGTTACGCAGTTCTTCAAGGCGTTGATAGTTCGACTTCGCTAGTTTAAGCCGAGCCTGCGCTGCGTTTAACTGTGCCCGCTCGTTGACAGATTCCTGCTCAATCAGTACTTCACCGGCTCGTACTTGTGCGCCACTTTGAAAGGCAATGCGTTTTACTTTGCCAGCCACCTGAGCAGAAATAGTAATGCCTTCATCCGCTTCGACGGTACCAATAGCGGTATAGGTCTGCGGCCAGCTTTGTGATGTTGCGGTATATAAACTTACTGACTCTGGTGGCGGCACAAAATTAGCGCCACTTTCAGCCATCATACCGAGCTGTTCAGCTTTAATACCGACGATGACCACCAGCAAAACCGCCAGTAAGCCAAGGGAAATCAACACAGATTTAAATGGTTTCATGATGGTAGCCACTAAGGTTAATCGTTAAAGGAAGTTCTTTGGTGTTCAAACACTGTATAAAATAACATGCCTGAGTGACAAGTTCGAGACTAAAGTTGATACTTTTGCACAGGATTTTGTAACTATATGTGAGACAACTTAACATAATGACC
>JAHJNE010000592.1 GCA_018820995.1 Gammaproteobacteria bacterium
ATCCAGTTGATTGGCGATACCAGTAAAACCTACCTGCTGCCGCAGGCAAATTTTTCCGAACCTTATGACATTGTCTATTGGCGGCAACAGCCACAGCAACCTGCGTCCTACATTGAACTGAATAAGCTGCTGCCAGCAGTCGGCCAGCCAGGTTTTCATTACGGTGACTTACTTAGCACACAAGGCTGGGCGACGATGGCCAGTTATGCCAACGGTATTGGCCCATGGCGGAGTAATTTATACAGTCGTATTGATGAAGAAAGGCCTGCTTTGTTAGGGATGCAAGTTCAGGCGAAACAAGCCGGATTGGTGATCCACCCTTATACTTACCGTGCTGAAACAACCTATCTGACCAAAACTGCAGACGGTCAGGTTGTGTCATTGCCACAAGAATTACAGTGGTTATTTCAGCAAGGGATTGCGGCTGTTTTTAGCGATTTCCCTGATATTGCCGTGCAAACCCGGACAAGGGTGTGCTCTAGCCAGTAATGTGAAGTTATGTAAGTTAAGTTCTTGATTGTAAAGGATTGGGTAAATTGTCATAACTTGTTACGGTTTTTCCGCAAAGGTCTTTTCATAATTAGCGTAGACTCTGGAATATCTAGTTAAATTCTAATATGTCATGATCAGCGGAACACGTTATGAAACACCAATTAAAAATTATTGCCGTTATTGCGATAGCCCTGTTACAAGGTTGCGGAGAATCGGCGCCGTCAACTGAAGTTGTGGCAGAAAAGCCGGTGACATTGTCACTGGTCCCAGCCGACGTCTTGATGCTGGCACAAGGCGATTTATCGCGTGGTCCGATGATTTCTGGTTCATTGCAGCCGGTGGTGAAAGCAGAGCTCAATGCTGAAGTCTCAGGCATTGTCACTAAAGTCCTGAAAGACAATGGCGATCTGGTCAAGGCCGGTGAGCTTTTGGTGCAGTTGGATCAAACCACTTATCGCGACAAATTGATGTCAGCACAAGAAGCTGAACGCTCGGCCATGGTGACCTCCGATCAGGCAACTAAACAACTGCATCGGATGCAATCGCTGAATAAGCAAGGTCTGGTGACCGCTGAGTCTTTAGAGTCTGCAGAAATTAAAGCAAATCAATCACAGTCGGATCTGGCATCTGCCAAGGCCCGGCTGGTCGAAGCTCGCCAGCAACTTGAGAGAACCGCCGTGCGCGCGCCATTTGATGGTGTGGTCTCTGTGCGTAAAACCTCGGCCGGTGATACGGCGCAAATTGGCAAAGCATTGATGGTGGTGATTGACCCAGCCAGTATGAGATTTGAAGGCTATATTGCCGCCGATCAGGTAGGACAGGTCAAAGTTGGTCAGCCGGTTAATTTCAAAGTAAATGGTTATCAGGAACAACGCTTTGACGGGGTGATCGAACGAATTAACCCTGCCGCCAATGAAAATACCCGCCAAGTTCAGTTATTTGTCGCCATTGATCAGAAAAAAGACTTGGTTGCCGGTTTATATGCGGAAGGTTTTATCGCAGTGGCCAATCAACAAAGTCTGATGGTGCCACCATCGGTGTTGGTGCAGGAAGGTGACAATAGTTTTGTCTGGCAACTGAGTGATAAAAAACTGAAAAAAGTGAAGGTGACCACTGGCGGTCGTGATCCGCGCTGGGGTACCGTCGAGTTAATATCTGGTGTGAACACTGGTGATCAAATTCTTCGTCATCCACAAGGCGCTTTGGTCGATGGTGCCATTGTGACGCTGGATCAACCGTTGCTGAATACGCCTGCGGACAAAAAGACCGCCGATACAAATCCGGTCGCTGTTGCAGTCGCGGGGAACTAATCAATGATCCTGTCAGATTTCAGTATTAAAAGACCTATGGTGGTGGTGGTCGTCACCATCGCTCTGATGTTATTTGGGTATTTTGCCCTGACCAAATTAAAAACCAATCAATTCCCGGACGTACAACCACCGGTATTAGTTGTCAATGTTCCTTATCCTGGTGCATCTCCGGAAACTGTGGAGCGGGAAATACTCAACAGGGTTGAAGACTCGATGTCGACCATCCAAGGTATCCGGGATATTCGGTCTTATGCCCGCGACTCCAGTGCCACTATTGTCGTTGTCTTTGAGTTTGATAAAGATTTAACTGCAGCGGCACAAGAGCTACGTGACAGTATTTCGACGGTTCGGGATAAATTACCGGCAGAAATGAAAGAGCCATTTATCAATCGTGCCGATCCCAATGCACAACCGGTCATTTCACTGGCTTTATCGTCCGATACCATGAGCCCGCTTGAGTTATCACGTTTAGCCGAGATAGAGATTGGTCGCCAGTTGCGTGGCATTCCTGGCGTTGCTTTAGTGAGCCTTGAAGGTGAACTGGAACGGGAAATGACTATTTTCCTAAACAGTAACGCCATGCGCGAAGCTAAAGTATCAGCGGTAGACGTGACCAATGCTCTGCGCACCCAAAACCTGGCTGCACCGGTGGGGCGGGTGATGAGTGGATTGCAAGAACAAAGTATCCGCTTGCAAGGGCGTTTGCGGGACATCACCGAATTCGAGCAGATGGTGGTAAAGCAAAATGGCGATCAAGCCATCCGGCTTGGCCAGATTGCTGAGATTGTCGATGGCGGAGCGGAGCAACGCCGGTTGTCGTTTTTTAACGGCAAAAAGGCACTTGGCATTGATATCACCAAGGCACGCGAAGCGTCGACTATTAGCGTCACCGATGAAATCAAAGCTAAGCTGGCGGAACTGACCCCGAATCTGCCAAAAGGTGTG
>JAHJNE010000071.1 GCA_018820995.1 Gammaproteobacteria bacterium
CTAAACATAGTGGTAAGGTTTGGAGCAGTTGCCGCGCGAGTCGAAACAGTTGTTGTGCGTCACCGCTGACCAGCTCTAATTCAATTTCCAGAATTGGCTGGCTCTGCCCCCCAGCCAACACCTGCCCCTGATCGAGCACAGCTTCAACGGTGGTGCCGTCCTCAAGGGTTAATAGCCAACAATGCCGGGCAAAGTCGGTTCGAAATAACTCCTGTAACTGCTGTTGCAGTAGAGCAATATCAGCCCCTTGTGGCCAAATGTCCGCTGGAAAATCAGCAAGGACCGGTATCACACCGCCACAAGGTTGATTGTATTCCGGGCGTACATGTGCCGCCCCAAGTTGTTGGCCCGCGAGCTTTATCGTCTGTTGGTAATGGCCATTTTTACAACGGGTGCGTAGGCCTGCGTCATGCTCGCGAAACCATTGATCTGCAGTTTCAAAATAAGCATTCAGTAAGGTCACGGCAGGTTGAGATTGAACTTCGGTGGCAAGCTTGGGCCAGCATTCACTGACATTGTCCAGCAATTGTGCTGACATCGGGGCGGTCACCCACAGTTTTAATTCCACTTCCAGACTCATGCGATATTGTCCCTGTGCTGCTTGTTGGCGATGCAAAGCGCAACATAGGACATCCGATGGCACGCAGCAAGTGTTTTTGCTTGTCAAGCGGTTAACAACTCCCTATGATCCAAAGCATTACTCGCCTGTACCGGTTGGATGAAAACCTGTTATGTCTGATTTACTCCGCTCGTTATTTTATTGCACTTTATTTTCTGCCAGCGTACTGGTGCATGCTCAGGAAGTCCCCGCTGAAACCACAGCACCAGCCGAGGAAAAATCAGCCAGCTCAGAAAAGTCGGTATTTATCATCGATACCCTAAGTACCGCCGTACGTTCAGGTCCTGGCAATGAATACCGCAGTATTTCCACCGTTCGCGCCGGCGAAAATGTCACTGCTATTGGCAAAAACCCAGCCAATGGCTTTATCAAAATACGCGATGACGCAGGCAACGAAGGTTGGTTAAGTGGTGAGTACATCACCGAAACTGCAAGTCCAAAATCCAGTTTAGAAAGTTTAAAACAACAATTGCGCCAGCAAGAAATGATTGCCGCTCAGTTCGAGCAAGAACGCAGCAATATGCAAGCGACGGTTACTGCGGCTGAATCTGCACGTGATAAGGCCATGCAAGAAGCGGAACTGGCAAAACTCACCACCGCTGCGCTGACGAAACAGTTAGCCGAGCAAAATCCACCGCTGGCACAAAACAAATTTGTGATTGGTGGCGGTATTCTGGCTGTGGGTTTATTTCTTGGTTTACTCTTGCCGGTGATGATGCCAAGCCGTCGGAAAAAAGATCGCTGGATGTAGTGAGGATAGCCGGGCGATAAGACTCTTATGAGATTTAGCACTTCCTAGAGTTAATTGAGCTTTCACTATTTCTGAAATGCCCTCAAATAGCCAAATAATTGAAGCCCGCAAATGAGCGGGCTTTTTTACGTCAAATAACCTTGCAGCAGCATCGATTGTCCCAGATGTAAACAGTGCCCGGCTCTTCACCACCTTTAAGTCAAAAAGCGTAAATGACCAATAAAGCTGCGGGCGACCGGGCCCAAAGTGTCAGCATCATTAAAATTTAGGTAAAACGTGCTCGTCCGACGGGCGCCGCGTGGCAGCTGTAACGGCAATAACGAACCATCGTCCAGAAATGGCTGCACGGCGTTAAGCGGCAGCCAGGCGAAACCTAAATTCTTACGTAATAGTTCAATCGATGTACCGACGTGACTCACAGTCCAGCGTTGATCAGAGCCGAGCCAACCGACATCTTTTTTTTGCTCGAGTGCCGAGTCGCGCACGACAATTTGCCGACAGGTTTTTAGCTCTTCCAGTGTTAACTCCCGTGGCGGTTGATTGAGAGGATGATCAGCCCCTGCTACGGCAATAAACTCCACCTGGCAAATATCTTCACTTAAATTATCCGGCAGCGTAAAAGGTGATAACGCGATATCCGCTTTGCCCTGTCGCAGCAATTCATTAGCACCGGTGAGAATGGTTTCTAACAGCTCAATCCGGATCAACGGATACTCGGCCGAAACCGCTGCCAGCACCTGAAACAACTGTGCTCTGGGAAAGGCTTCATCAACCGCAATATTCAGGCTGGATTCAACGCCAAATTTTAAATTTAGCGCGACGTTCTCCATCCGTTCGGCTTCAGCCAGCAAATAATTCACCCGGCGCAGTAATTGTTCGCCGGCTGATGTCAGTTGGGTTTTGCGCCCTTCAACCTGAAACAAAGTAACCCCAAGCAATTCTTCCATTTTGTGCACCGCATGGTGAATACTGGACTGGCTTTTATAAATCACATCCGCCGCTTGCTGAAAACCACCTTGCTCGGCCACCGCTTTAAACATCCGCCACTGTTCAATTGTCGAACGTGCCATACCCAAACTCCTGTAATATTCCCAAATTAGGTCAAAGAAGTAGTCAAATGGCTTGCCAGATTAACTTCCCACCCGCCAGCAGCAATAAAAGGTGCACCGCCGGTAAAAAATGTTTGTCGCTGACTTTTTGCTTGAGCCAATAACCTAATTTAATGGATAAATAACACAAAGGGAAAAACGGCAGCGCCAACCACAACAAATCCAGCGTGAGTTGCTGTTGCCAGACAAAGGCCGGTAGTTTCACCAGGTTTAACACGGCAAAAAAAACCGCTGAGGTCGCGATATATTCAGTTGCAGGCAGCTTACGTGCTAACAAATGTATGGCAAGTGGTGGACCTCCGGCATGAAGTAAGGTTGAACTAATACCGCTCAAAAAACCCATCAGCACACCGACTGGTCGACTTGCCAACCATGTCGCTGATTGTTGCTGGAAGAAAAAATAACGCAGCGCAAACAAAACTGAACCCAGACCAATCAGCCACTGCAGTTCGGTGGTTGAAAGTGAACCTAACAACAACGCCGCGATCACAATACCCACTACCGCCGCGGGTAATAATTGCCATAAAATTGACAGCGACCAGCGCTGCCAATATTTTCGAAGGGTAAAACCATCCAGCATCAGCAAAATAGGTAACATGATGCCAAGCGCGGTATGGGGATCAAATACCACCAGCATCAGTGGCATTGCTAACAATCCTAAACCACCGGCAAAGGCTGCTTTGGAAACCCCACTGAGCACCACGACAAGGCCTAACATCAACCACATTTCTATGCTCATTTTTCCTTCCTGCGACCTATCTGCCGATGATCCTATTCACCACTAAAATTTAACCCCCGAGTAAATTAAACCGCAGGTACCTCAAACTCCCGCCAAATCAAACTCCTGGTAAATCAAACCACAGCGCTTTGAC
>JAHJNE010000072.1 GCA_018820995.1 Gammaproteobacteria bacterium
CAAACGCGCAACCAGGCGGATGCGCTGGTTCACGCCACTCGCAAACAAGTTGAAGAAGCTGGCACTAACTTAGCGACTAACGACAAGCAAGAAATTGAAGCGGCGATCAGCGCTTTAGAAACTGCGATCAAAGGCAGTGACAAAGCTGAAATCGAAGCCAAAACTCAGACCCTGATGCAAGCAGCGCAAAAACTGCAAGCTGCAGCACAGCCAGGCCAGGCCCAACCTGGTTCAGCTGACAACGCCAAAAACGCCGGTGACGACGTGGTTGACGCTGAGTTTGAAGAAGTTAAAGACAAATAATCGTTGTTTAGGCGTGGCCGTGTCTTTAAGATGCGGTTTCTACTGGCTTGACGATATAGCGACCGCCCCGGCGGTCGTTTGTCTATCCCCTAAATCAGTGAAGTTGTAGCAAGGCGATAAATGAGCGAGACTGGCACGTCAGTCCGATCCAAAGCATAGTGACCTGTGCGACTGGAACGAGCGAATGAAGGCAACAAAGCTATAACTTCAAGGATCACAGGGATATCCGCTCACCCAACATGAAGCAGCATTATGTCAAAGCGTGATTATTATGAAGTTCTTGGTGTCGCTAAAGGCGCCGATGACAAAGAAATTAAAAAGGCCTATAAACGGCTGGCAATGAAATATCACCCGGACCGAACTAAGGGTGATAAAGCATTAGAAGAGAAGTTTAAAGAACTGCAAGAAGCCTACGAAGTCTTATCGGACGATCAAAAGCGTGGTGCTTATGATCAATACGGCCATGCTGGCGTAGATCCGAATCGTGGTGCTGGCGGTGGCGGTGCCGACTTTGGTGATATTTTCGGTGACGTGTTCGGCGATATTTTTGGCGGTGGACGCCGGGGTGGTGGCGGTCAGTCGCGTGCTCAGCGTGGCTCAGACTTACGCTACAACCTGGAAATGAATTTAGAAGACGCTGTCCGTGGCAAGTCGGTTGATATCAAGGTGCCAACCTGGGTCGGCTGTGACGTCTGTGATGGCTCAGGTGCAAAAAAAGGCACGCAAGCGAAATCTTGCCCAACCTGTCATGGTGCGGGTCAAGTCACCATGCGTCAGGGCTTTTTTGCCGTACAACAAACCTGTCCAACTTGTAGTGGCCGCGGTAAAATCATTCCGGATCCATGTACTAAGTGTCATGGCGAAGGACGGGTTGAAAAGACCAAAACACTGGCAGTGAAAATTCCTGCGGGTGTGGATACAGGCGATCGGATCCGTCTGACCGGTGAAGGTGAAGCGGGTTTACATGGCGCGCCAGCCGGCGATTTATATGTCCAGGTGCATGTTAAAGACCACCCAATATTCTTCCGCGATGGCAATAATTTGTCATGCGATGTACCGATTAGTTTCAGCATTGCCGCTTTAGGTGGCGAGATTGATGTGCCGACTTTGGATGGCCGGGTCAAACTGAAGATCCCAGCTGAAACCCAAACCGAAAAAATGTTCCGTTTGCGAGGCAAAGGTGTGCAGTCGGTGCGTGGTGGTGGTGTAGGTGACTTGGTGTGTAAAGTGGTTGTCGAAACACCGGTGAATTTATCTGACAAGCAAAAAGACTTACTGCGTCAACTTGATGAGAGTTGGGGTGGTGAAAGTGAAGCCAAACATCGGCCAAAATCAAAAGGCTTTTTTGATGGTGTGAAAAAGTTCTTTGATGATTTAACCGGTTAAAACCGCTTTGATACCGCCAGCACATGCTGGCGGTGTTGTTTTGGTCGTTATACAATCAAATTTGGTAGCAACAGCCTTCGGTTGTTCGCACTAATTACAGAACTGAAAAAGGAATCCTGATGTTCAAACCAAACCGCCTTAAATTGACTCATGTTGCCTTCAGTGCATTCTGCGCCTTGGTCTTGTCGTCTTGTGCTGAGTCACCAACAGGCCGTCCACAGCTGATGTTATTTGATAATACCCAGGTCAGCAAAATGGGCATTCAGACCTTCGAAGAACTGAAAACCAAAACTCCAATCAGCAAAGACAAAAAAACCAATCAATATGTGCAATGTGTGGCACAAGCGGTTTTAAAAGCTACGCCGCAAAAGTATCAGGCCAATCCATGGGAAATCGTGGTATTTGAAAGTGATCAGGTGAACGCATTTGCACTGCCAGGTGGCAAAATTGGTGTTTACACCGGCCTGTTGTTAGTGGCTGAAAATCAACATCAACTGGCGGCCGTGATTGGCCACGAAATCGCCCACGTCATGGCAGGTCATTCCAACGAACGGTTATCCAGCAACCAGGCTATCTCTGCGACTTTAAGTGTTGCTGACGTTGCGTTAAGTGCGATGAATACCCAATATAAAGCTGAACTTTCCAGCGCTTTTGGTTTAGGTGCTCAGGTTGGTTTGGTGCTGCCTTTTAGCCGCGTACACGAAACCGAAGCGGACGTGATCGGATTAGATTTGATGGCCAAAGCGGGTTTCGAACCCGAGCAGTCAGTAAAACTTTGGCAAAACATGGCCAAGCAGGGCAGTGGCGGCACCCCACAAATTTTATCCAGCCACCCGGTGCCAGAAAACCGCATTAAGAAATTGCAGCAGCAAATGCCAGCAGCTTTGACGTCTTCCAAGCCCGCCAGGCGCAGGGGGCATTGCCCCGTTGTAATAAGTAACTGATTGGCGCAGTTGTCGCCTTTTTGGTGTTTGGCAGCAAACGGCTGTTTTTATTTGCAGCGTGGCTGTAGGGCACAGGTTTCGCCTGTGGCGAGTTTCTTTCTTTTGCTTCGCCAAAAGAAAGAAACCAAAGAAAAGGCGACCCCGGATCGCTCGAAAGCCCGGAAATTTGTCTCGATTTTGAGGCAACTGCGCAAACTCGCGATTTGCTAACGTCAAATCGCTCAAACAGTGCGCAGTCTTAAAACCTCAAAACCGGCCAAACCCCC
>JAHJNE010000593.1 GCA_018820995.1 Gammaproteobacteria bacterium
GCCAAACAAACCACCTTACCCCGATTTATTTATGCACTGGGCATTCGTGATGTCGGTGAAGCGACCGCGCTCAATCTGGCGATGCATTTTCGTAGTTTGCCTGAGCTCCAACAAGCAAGTCTGGAGCAGTTATTAGCAGTGGCGGATGTCGGTACTGTGGTGGCGAATCGTTTATTACATTTTTTCCAGGACGAACATCACCAACAAGTCGTTGCAGAGCTACTGGCTGTTGGCTTGCATTGGCCGGAAATCGCGGCAAAAACGCTAACAGCACAACCGCTGGCTGGACAAACTTTAGTATTGACCGGCACTTTAACTGCAATGGGGCGGGATGAAGCAAAAGATAAGTTGCAGCAGCTTGGCGCTAAAGTCGCAGGTTCGGTATCGGCTAAAACCCACGCGGTGATCGCAGGGGACAACGCCGGCTCCAAACTTGCTAAAGCAGAAGAGTTAGGGGTTGCCGTCTGGACTGAGCAACAGATGCTGGATTTATTCACCGAACATGGTTTGTAAGATGAGTGCAAGACTAGCGGGTCATTGTTTACATTGCTGTGGAAGCCATGTCACGCAAAAATATTTGTGTTGCAGTGCATGCAAGCCAATACCAAAAGTAACTGATTTTACAGTAGAAAAGAAGTCGGTAGGGTATGTGGTTACACAGGCAGGTTATGCGCGATAAGCCAAAAGTCTACCAAGACTTACCCTTGCTGGATCAGGATGGTTTGCATCAGATCCCAATCCGGCTTTATCTGCTGATGCTGGTTTTGCTGCGACCTTACATTTGCTGGATAGTGACTCTAACCTTACCCGCAGAGCAGCGCGGTGTGCTGAGTTATATCTACCCACATAGCTTTGATTTTGTGCGGGCCTGTCTGATTTGTTTGCCGGTACTGCTGATCTTAGCGGCTTTGACACAACGTGTACCTTATGACCAAAAATTGAAGCGGGGTCGGGCAAAACGATTCTGGTTTGGAATTTGGCGACAAAGCCGGTGGTGGTTGTTGTTGGTTTGTTCCGTCGATTTATATTGGACATTCAGCCACTTACCACCTTATGTCTCGGTCAATGCACCTTGGTTATTACTGGCGCCAGTGGCGTTAATTCTTGGACTTTGTTGGTTAATCAAAAGCCGGCGTCTGCCACTTATTTTTGCCGAATGGCCGGAAGATAAACCGGCCTGAGCCGCCGTTTCATGGAGGTCACCTAAGCCAGCTAGCCCGGAGTGGATAAACTACTGCGGAGCTAGATGCTTTTGTTTAAGCTGTTCAAAGCGCCGGCTTTGCTCTGAGTTTAATTTACCTTTTTCAATCACCTGCAAGCAGGACTGGATCAGCGCTTGTTTCTCTGGTTGCGGGCTGTTTTGCGGAGCCATCAACACACTTTGCAGTAAGTTAAGGGCGATACCGGTATTTTTAGGCAGTAACCGAAAGGCATGACTAAAAGCCGCTTGTGCCGCCTGCCAGTTGCCATGTTGAAAATGCATGACCGCAATGTTGTTCAGCTCGCGTGGCGCTGTGGTCAATTCTGCGCGCTCTGCGCGTTCCTGTTGTAGGTAACTTTGAAGATAGGGGTCGGTCTGTTGCTGCTGACAAAACTGGCTGATACGGTCAAACCAGCTCTTCGATAACTGGGTTAATCCAACTTCGTGTAAAGCTTTGGCTTTGTCCAATGCGTCTTCAATATTGTCGATATGCACATCTTGATTGGCCAGTTCTTCCAGCATCTTTTGCGCTTTATCTTTATGATCTTTAAGGTATTGCAACCTGGCCTGGATCACCAACTGTTGCTGTTTCACATCGATATCCGGAAACTGATTGCGTAAATTAGTCAGGCATTCGGTGGCTTGTTTACTCAGACGGTTGGTTTCGCCATCTTCATCAACACTGACCGCAAAATCGATACAGGCGCGGGCGAGGTTCAGGTAGAGATCCGGTTGCTCGTACATGGAAAAACGAGCGAATTTCAGCATATCGCGCGCTGTTTTATATTGGCGCTCGTAATCATGGTTTAAACGGGACAGCTGCAACAACTTTTGCTGACGGTATAAATTACGTGGCGCCAGCTGCGTGGCTTGTTCCAAATGTTGCTGCGCCGCGTCAAATTCATTAGCTCGAAACTCTTGTTCGGCTAATTGCTCCAGCACAAACAACTTACTTTCACCGCGCATTTCCAGTTGTTGCATTTGAGCATTGGCAAGTTCGGTTTCACCGTTGCCTTGCAGTGCTTTCACCAGGCCAATACGCGCCCAGCCAAATGGCTGTACTGCCAGCACTGACTGAAAGAATTGTTGTGCTTTGGCAAAATCTGCCATTTCCAACAATAAATCCCCTTTAAACCGCAGGAGCACAGGAACCAACTTTGGTGTTTGCCCTTGCGCCAACATGTGATCTAATTGCTGCAGTGCCCGATCCGCACGTCCATTTTCCAGCCAATGATAGATGGGACGAAGTTCCTGTTTGCGCTTTAACACCCGCTCAATCCGCATTTGTAAATCGCGCATGGTGTAGGGTTTGGCCAGAAATTCGTCCGGTTGTAATTCCAACACGCTGTACACCAGAGACGGGTCGGTCTCCGCGCTAATAAAGATAAAACCAGTACTGAGTTTTTGCAGACGTCGGACTTTTAATTCTTCGTATAGCTGATAACCATCTTTTCCTTGTTGCAAATTAAAGGAGCAAATAATCAAATCAAACTGTCGTTCTTTGCACATGGCTAAAGCCGCTTGTGCTTTGTCGGTAAAATGCACCTGGCTGTAGCCGAGCTTTTCGAGGGTATATCGGAGGTAATTTTGTGCCAACGCCTGTTCGTCAATGATCAGGATAGTCATTTCGCGGCTGAGCGTCTGATCCATTGATTAGCAAGCACTTGGTAAAAGTAGGTGTTCCTACTATAGCAGGCAGCAACTGCAGTTGAAACAGCGGCTTGTTGCACAATGCACAGGATCGGTTCTTTTAACACTCTGGATACAGAAGGTTACATTGTGACCAAAGGCTGTTGGTTAGGCTAGCAACGCTATCTAACTATCAGGAACTTTAACAATGAATTGTAGCAATACCCCTAAGATTGCTTTGCTATGTATGTGTGCATTGCTTATGCAAGGTTGTGACGTCGACATTATTAATCCGGATCAACCTATGAAGCTTGAATATGATTTTGCGCAGGGCCAGCAAAACTGGCAGGCTGGATTTGCCGATTATGAGACGGCGCTGGCGGCCTCGTTTGAACTTGATTCAGGGATTAAAAACCTGCCGGTTGGCTTTGCCGGCACCGGCTATATGCTGACGGGACATAACCGTAGTGACGATTTGTTTATGTTTTTAAAGCGTAAAATTAGCGGTTTGTCGCCTTCCACCCGCTATCAGGCCAGACTCAAAGTCAGTCTTTTGTCTGCAGCTGGCGCGAGTTGTTCAGGGATTGGTGGCGCGCCGGGTGAGTCTGTCTATCTGCATTTTGGTTTTGCTGACATCGAACCAAAGCAGGTTGGATACACGTTAAACGTGGCCAAGGGCAATCAAAGTCAGGACGGTACCAACTCAAAAGTACAAGGTAATATTGCAGTGAAGGATTTACCTTGTGATGGCAGTAAATTTCAAAGCAAAACGTTAATTTCAACGACCAGTAGTAGCCTGCAATTTACTACGCAAAGTGATGGTTCGGTCTGGCTATTTACCGGCACAGATTCAGGTTACGAAGGAAAAACCACTTTGTATTACCAAAAAATCGAATTGGAATTAAAACCGTTGTAGTTGCTCAATAGAAAACGAGCACGCTAACTAGCTCTGGCCGCACAAGTGCCGGAGCTTTTGACTTTGTATTGTTGCAGCAAGCTTAAACAGATACATGAGCAATTAGTTTTAACAGGCAAGAAATTATGAAATAGAAACTAGGGTTCAGTAATCCGGAAAATTAATTTTAGAATTTAAATATAACTTAAAGAGGGTGGTGTAAGAATTTGGTGGATTGTACTGGGCTCGAACCAGTGACCCTCGCCTTGTAAGGGCGATGCTCTCCCAGCTGAGCTAACAATCCTGGGGGGTGTTATTTATCACTAAACTGTAGAAATTTGGTGGATGGTACTGGGCTCGAACCAGTGACCCTCGCCTTGTAAGGGCGATGCTCTCCCAGCTGAGCTAACCATCCTGGGGTATTGATAAAATTTGGTGGATTGTACTGGGCTCGAACCAGTGACCCTCGCCTTGTAAGGGCGATGCTCTCCCAGCTGAGCTAACAATCCGCTGGATATCAATAATTTACAATTTAAAACGTTATGGTGGATTGTACTGGGTTCGAACCAGTGACCCCCGCCTTGTAAGGGCGATGCTCTCCCAGCTGAGCTAACAATCCGCTGCAACGTTCGGCCGTCATTATAGGGGGCAGACAAATGCTGTCAATAATATTTTGTCTTTTTGAGGCTGTCTGCTGTAAAAGTAGTCATTTTATCCAGTCTTCCGAAATTCTACTAAAAAGGCAGACGTAACAGCCGTGCAAGAAGGCAGCTGGATTGATACAATAGCGCCAAGCTATAGACTGACTTACTGGATTGATAATGTCGATTGTTTCCCGTTTTGCCCCAAGTCCAACTGGTTACCTGCATGTAGGTGGCGCCCGTACTGCGTTATTTAGCTGGTTATATGCCAGAAAGTTAGGTGGCACTTTCATTTTACGTATTGAAGATACCGACTTAGAGCGTTCGTCACAGGAATCTGTTGATGCGATTTTAGATGGGATGAACTGGTTGGGGTTAGATTGGGATCAAGGCCCATTTTATCAAACCAAACGTTTTGATTTATATAAAGAAGTCGTGGCTCAGCTGTTAGCTGAGGGCAAAGCATATAAGTGTTTTTGCACCATTGAAGAAGTTGACGCGATGCGTGAAGCGCAGATGGCCGCCGGCGAAAAACCAAAGTATAACGGTATGTGGCGCGATCGCACCGACCATCCAACGGACAAACCTTTTGTCATCCGCTTTAAAAACCCACAAGAAGGTGTGGTGGTGATTGATGATTTAATCAAAGGCCGGATTGAAGTTGCAAACGCTGAGCTGGACGATTTAATTATTGCACGTAGCGACGGCACGCCAACATACAACTTAACCGTGGTTGTTGATGATTGGAAAATGGGCATCACCCACGTCATTCGCGGCGATGACCATGTAAATAACACGCCACGTCAGATGAATATTCTAGCTGCACTTGGAGCCGATCTTCCGAAATATGCCCACGTGCCAATGATTTTAGGCGATGACGGTAAACGTTTATCCAAACGCCATGGCGCAGTCGGTGTGATGCAATACCGTGATGACGGTTATCTGCCTGAAGCCTTATTAAACTATTTAGTCCGCCTCGGTTGGTCACATGGTGATCAAGAGATTTTCAGCCGTGATGAATTGATAAACATTTTTGATTTGGCCGACTGTAATCGTGCGCCTTCAGCTTTTAACACTGAAAAGCTGCAATGGTTAAATCAGCACTATATCCGCACTTCAGAGCCAGCGCATGTCGCTAAATACCTGCAATGGCATGTGACTGAGCAAAAATTGGATATCAGCAATGGTCCAAGCCTTGAGCAGTTAATCGCGGTGCAAGGGGAGCGGGTGAAAACTTTAAAAGAAATGGTCGAAGTCAGCCGTTATTTTTATGAAGATTTCAGTGAGTTTGAAGAAAACGCTGCCAAAAAACACTTACGGCCAGTGGCTGCAGAGCCGATGAAAGCGGTGCAACAAGCACTTGCTGCTGTGACTGATTGGACTGCAGAAAATGTCCATACAGCCATTAATAATGCCGCTGAAAGTTTAGGCTTAGGCATGGGCAAAGTAGGCATGCCGCTGCGCGTAGCGGTCACTGGTGGTGGCAATTCACCATCACTGGATATGACGCTTGCACTGATTGGCAAAGACCGCTGTCTGGCTCGGATTGAACTCGCGCTGGCATTTATCAGTCAACGTGGTGAATCAGCCTAGTCGCTTTTCTAAGACGTAATGAAAAGGCCAGTCACTGACTGGCTTTTTGTTTTAATGACTCGCGCAAAAAGCGAGTCAGTACCAAGATGAAGGACAAATAATGCAGTTGTGGTTCCCTAAAACAAAAATTGTGATGATTGTCGCCTGTACCTTGATGTTTCCAGTGCAGGCAGTCGCGTCAAACTCGGTAGCCACCCGGCTAAAACCGGGTCAAACTTTTCAGCAATTGAAGTTATCAGAAGCCGGTGCGGCAGACATGAGTTCTGAAGGCGAAAATTTTAAGCCGTGGGGTGGGGATATCGAACTTGGGGTTGTGCTGAGTAGCGGCAATACCGAGTCGACAGCCGTGCGGGCAAACGCTGAACTGAAACATGAGATGAAAGACTTCCGTAACAAGTACTTGATCCAGACTTTATTGCAACGCAATAGTCAGTTTGATCAGGACACTAACAGCAAGGTTAAATATACCACCGGCCAGCGTTTAAATTTAGTTGGTCAAAGTAACTACAAATTTCATCGCAGTGAATTCAGTATCTTCGGTCGGGGCGCTTATCTGAACGATCGTTTTGGTGCCTTTCGTGAGCAGGCTTCAGTGGCGGTGGGTTCAGCGATGCGGATATACGAGCAGGGGGAGAGTTTCTGGGATGTGGAAACAGGTCCCGGTTTTGCCCATCAGGAAACGGCAGACGGTGAGCAAAGTACCGGTTTGATTTGGTACGCTGCGACCAACCTGGATTACCAACTTAATGAAAACAATAGCTTCCGCCAATCACTGGAATGGTCAGTGTCACTGGATGGTAAAAACTCCAGCTGGCAGAGCCGCAGTACTTTTACGTCGCAGGTCAATGGCCGTTTGTCGACACGTTTAGGCTTTATCGTCAAATATGACTCAAATCCGGGCGAGTTTCGTTCAAAAACGGATACTGAAACCTCAGTGACTTTGGTGTATTCGTTCTAGCAGCCACGCGACGACAGCGGTGTTCAAAAACTGCACAACCAATGTTGTTGAGTCGCAAAAACTAAAAGAGGGCAGTGAAAACTGCCCTCTTACGTTTAAGAGTCATGCTCACCGGCTCACCGATGGCTAGATCCTTAGTGTAATACCCGTGCTTTTAAAGTCCCCGGAATGGCTTTTAATTCATTCAGCGCCAACTCGTGGTCAAGGCTATCGATGTCAATCACCACATACCCAATTTCGCTATTGGTTTGCAGATACTGACCTGAAATGTTGATGCCATGTTTGGCAAAGGCTTCGTTGATTTTGGTCAACATACCCGGCTGGTTTTTGTGGATATGCAACAAGCGCGAACGGCCTTTGTATTCAGGCAGCGACACTTCCGGGAAATTAACGGCTGACAGGGTTGAACCATTGTCTGAGTATTTCACCAGTTTTCCAGCCACTTCATAACCGATATTTTCTTGTGCTTCCTGCGTCGAACCACCGATATGCGGCGTCAGGATCACGTTGTCAAAAGCGCGCAGCGGCGACTCAAACTCTTCATCATTGCCGGTAGGCTCAACCGGGAACACGTCAATAGCGGCACCGGCAAGCTTGTTTGCAGCGAGTGTACGGGCTAGCGCGTCGATGTCGACCACAGTGCCACGAGACGCATTGATTAAGATCGCACCGTGCTTCATTAAATCAAGTTCAGCTTCGCCAATCATATTCTGAGTTTGTGCGGTTTCCGGCACGTGCAAAGTGACAACATCAGAAGTGCGCAGCAAGGTCGCCATATCGACCTGAGTAGCATTGCCCAGTACCAATTTACTTTCGATATCGTAAAATTGAACGCGCATGCCGATGTGTTCAGCCATGATTGACAATTGGGTGCCGATATGGCCATAACCAATAATCCCCAGCGTTTTGCCACGGGCTTCATAAGATTGAGTGGCGGTTTTTTGCCATTCGCCACGATGTGCTGCCGCATTACGTTGCGGGATACCGCGCAGCAGCATAATAATTTGTCCAAGCACTAACTCGGCAACAGAACGGGTGTTGGAAAACGGCGCGTTAAAGACCGGAATGGCCCGTGACAAAGCAGCGTTTAAATCAACCTGATTTGTTCCGATACAGAAACAACCAATCGCCAC
>JAHJNE010000594.1 GCA_018820995.1 Gammaproteobacteria bacterium
CTGTGGCTTGTTGCTGCTGCAGATTTGCCGCTTCAAATTCGGTCCACCAATCCAGCTGTGGCTGCAGTTGTTGCTGCTGATCTAGCAACTGTTGTTGCGTTGCCAACAACTGCTGTTCACTGCTACGAAGCTCCGCCAGCTGCTCGGCGCTGAGTAATTGCAAACCACTCAGCTTGGCCTGGGTAATTTGTTGTTGTTGCTCCAAATCGCGACAGGTTTGAAACACCTGCACTGAAATCTGGCTATAAATTTCGGTTCCGGTCAGCTCTTCCAACAGCTCAGCCCGCTCATTGGCGCTGGCGTTTAAGAACGCGGCGAAGTTACCTTGCGACAACAACATCGAGCGGGTGAAACGGGCAAAATCGAGGCCGGTCAGCTGTTCGGTGAGTTTGAGTTTTTCCGAGGTTTTATCCGTCAGAATAGTGCCATCCAGTGTCGCCAGTTCAACTTTAGCGGCTTGCAGATTACCGTCGATGGCGCCACGTGAGCGGCGCTGACTCCAAAAGGCGCGGTAACTTTGCTCGCGCACTGAAAACTCGACTTCGGCTGAACATTCAGCGGTGTGGCGGCTCATCAGCTCGTTGCTGCTTTGACTAAGGTTTTTCAGCCGCGGAGTCTGGTGATAAAGCGCCAGACAAATCGCATCAAGCAAAGTACTTTTACCGGCGCCGGTCGGCCCGGTGATGGCAAATAAATTACTTTGGGCAAAAGCCGGATCGCGAAAATCGATGTGCCATTCACCGCGCAGGGAATTCAGGTTCAGCAGGCGTACCGACAGAATTTTCATCAGAAGGTCTCCTGGCTGGCGTCGGTTAGCCGATTTCGATCAGTACCGCTCGCCGAGGAAGACTCAGCTTCACTCGTTTCCTGATGCAGCACCATATCAAAGGCCTGCTGATGCAACATGGTCAGCCGCTGTTGTAGCTCGTCACTCAACGTTTCAGCCGCCAACCGGCTCTGCAGCACATCGGCCGGAGTCAGTTCTAACAATGAAGGTTCCAGCAAAGGCGCAGCATTGCCTGCTTGAGTTTGCCGTTCGCGCCGCAATTTTAAAAGCTCGACCGGCAAACCAGCCAGTTGCTCCTGCAGTTGCAGCTGTAAATCAGATAGCAGCGCGGTTTCGCCACTAATCACCAGTTCCAGCCATAGTTGCTGCTTGTCGCCGAGCTGCGCCAGCGCCGGTTGCAATTGCTGTTTCAGACTGGCCAAATCGGACTTTAAACTCAGCAGCGGCTGAAAACAGGGAATGTCGATGCTACTGACGCTAGGCGTGGTGTTGGTGCTGGCGGCGGCATCATCCAAAAACTCCACCAACACCAGCTGTTTTTGCTGCTTGGCTTCGTCAAAACTCAAAGGGATCGGCGAGCCGCTATACCGAATAAAGTCAGAACCGGCGACTTTTTGCGCCTGATGAATATGCCCCAGCGCAATGTAAGCAAAAGGCGGTAAACAGCTGGCTGGCAAGGCTTCCAGCGTACCGATATAAATTTCACGCACTGAATCCGAGCTACTGGCGCCAACGGTAGTGAGATGGCCGGTAGCGACCAGCGGCAATGCCACTGTCTTGCCCGTTTTTGCCTGGATGTCGGCGGCCAAAGTTGCGGCGAGCTGCGAGGCACCTTGATACAGTTCCTGATACACGGTACTGATTTGTTGCTGGAGCTGCGCAGTTTTTTCAGCGGCAGTTTGGCCAGGCTGGCTTTTGCCGTCTTCTCGCTGCGACAAATCGCGTGGCCGTAAAAAAGGTACTGCCGCCAGCACAGCGCCAACTTCACCATTTTTGCGCCGCAGTGGAATTAAATGCGCGGCATGATCTGTTTGGCTAGCCGGAGTTTGGCTAATTGCTGTTTTGCTAATTGCAGTTTGGCTAACTGTGGATTGGCTAGCTGCAGTTTGGTTGCCTGCAGTGTCGCTATTGGCAGTTTGATAACCTGGCACCACGCTGGTATGCAGGCATTTCAGCAGCGCAGCACTTTCCTGCAACACAGCGACAGAATCGTGATTGCCACCCAGCAGCACCAGCTGCACAGCGGTCGGTTGCAAGTCTACAATCAGCTGATGATAAAGTTCGCGGGCATAACTGGGCGGTGTCGCAGTATCAAAAATATCCCCGGCCACCAGCACCACGTCAATATCCAGGCTGATGATCTGCAGCTTTAACCAGCTGAAAAATGCCTGATGCTCAGCGGCGCGGCTTTTGCCAATAAAATGCTGGCCAAGATGCCAGTCGGAGGTGTGCAAGATCCGCATAAATAGCAAAGCCCTGAATATTGAAAAGAAAAAACTCACATGCAGGGCTTATCATACCATCGGCTTACGCGATTAAAGCAGCATCTTTTGCTTTGGCGGCGGCGACCGCAGAACGTTCGGAAAAACGCTGCAAATAAGCCGCAATTTCCGGCGTTTTTTCCAAAATCCCAAACTGGGTGATCCAACTTAAAGCGGCGCCCCACAACACATCGGCAGCCGTAAATTGCTCGCCCAACCACCATGGCCCTTGCGCCAGCTGCTCCCGAACGATCGCTTCCACCCCTTCGATAGTGCCATAAGGGCTCATGCCAGCAGAGCCGCTGTCGCGTTTTAAGGCTTTGTCGATCATCGCCGGTTCAAAGCTGCTGCCATAAAAGGCCAGTGCCCGCAGATAGGGGCCACGTAGCGGGTCACCGACGGCCGGGCTTAAACCTTTTTCCGGCACCAGCTCGGCCAGAAACTGATAAATGGCCACTTGTTCACAGACCACAGCGCCATCGGCGACCAGCGTTGGTACTTTACCCAGCGGATTAATTGCCAGTAGCGCAGCTGGTTTATCTTTAAAATCAACCAGCTGAACTTCAACCGGTAAACCAAGTTCTTCCAACAAAATCCGTACTCCGGCAGAGCGGCTTTGTGGATTATGAAATAAGGTTAAAGCAGGAATGTGCGCCATCATCGAGTCCTTTGCAGTGGTTGATTGAGTGTGTGGGTATATAAGTGAAAATACCACTGTACGCTGCTTGGGACTGGTAGAAAAGCGTGAAAAATGCCAATTCTTAGCTGCGGCTGGCAATTTTCACCTGCCACCCGTCGGCCACTTTGCTGATTATTCGGCGGTGATAATAAGCTGAAACTGCTGTTGCAGTTGCCGTCGCCCCAAAGCCGTAAGTTGTAGTTCACGACTATCCAACTGCCGGTTGAACCATTGTTTTTGCAGCATAAAATCTAATAACAGCGCGCCAAGCTGACCACCAAGGTGCGCCGTGCGCTCGCTCCAGTCCAGACAACCGCAGGCATAACGGCGCCTGCTATGGGCTTTGGCTAGATAATCCAGCCCGATGGCGGCTAAACCGGCTTGGCCAAGCGCAGTCAGCTGATAATCGGGTTGCTGTTCTGACGCTTCCGCTTTGATCGGCGTAAGCCAGCCTAGCTGCAGCCACTTTTGCAACAACGCCACCGCCACAGTGCCCGCCAGATGGTCGTAACAACTGCGGGCAAACCTTAACGGCTGTGGGGTCGATACCGGAATCACCCGGTTAATCACCCCAGCCAAGTGCATCATCGACTCGAGCACTTGCGCTACGGCTGGGTCCGCCAGCTGAAAATAACGATGCCGCCCCTGGCTGACTTTGGTTAATAACCCCAATTCGGTTAGCTTGCTTAAATGCGCGCTGGCGGTCGAACTTGCAGTATCCGCCACCACGGCGAGCTCGGTCGCGGTATAAGCGCGACCATCCATCAATGCACATAAAATACGGGCGCGAGCAGGTTCTGCCATCGCGGCGGCAATTTGCGCAATAGGTTGATCAACATCCATCATTCGGCCTTGAGCGAAGTATCAACAACAAGATTGCGGCATCATGCCGCGCATCAGGCTGGATCTCAAGCCACAGTGGCTGATAACCACGCTGACATTTTCAAACCTAAACACACACCGACCCAACAAGGACGCGCAAACAGCTATGACTCAGTTTCCGACACATGCCATCGCGGCGGTACAGCATCCAAAC
>JAHJNE010000595.1 GCA_018820995.1 Gammaproteobacteria bacterium
CGCTGCCAACTTGAACTGTGACATTGTCATTGTGACGACAATAACCAAGCTTTTCATTAAAACGCAAAGCGGCATTATTACTCAGTTTTACATGTGCCAGCAGTGTCTTACAGTTAAGGCTTTTAAAGCAATACTGATTCAGTGCCAATGCCGGGAAAAATGCCAACATCGTGCCGCGAAAACGTGGATGTGCCAGATAAAAGCCAGATTCAATGGTTTCGCATTGGCCGAGTTCGTTCCCGTTGACACTTTTCAGGTTACAAGCGCCGATAGGTTCGTCTTTGTAATAAATCACAAATTGTGCCTGACGTTTATCTTGTTGTATCCCTTCAAACCACTGTTGCTGCATCTCTTCGCAGATGAAGTGCTGTTGCAACATAGATGCGGCAATGATTGGATCGTTGCGCCATTGACGCAACAATTCAAGCTGTTGATGTTGTAATGGCACCAATTTGACCGAAAAATCGGTGATCACTTGTTGATGCCACATGCCATCTTTTGTTGATACTGTCACAGCAACAAATCCCAACTTAGAGCAGTGCCTCGTTTGACGTCAGCTTTGACTTGTCGCCCTAAAACCAACGATAAATATTTTGGCGCAAGGCCTAAACCCGGCCGAATGGCGCGCAAGTTTTCTTTGCTTAACACCGTACCTGCCGGCACATCAGCACTGATATACAAAGAACGACGATGTTTGCGCGAGGCAATTTCTTTGTCGGTTACTCCGTAGTGCACCTTGCCAAGTGCTGTCCAGGCGCGTTCGGTTTCTTCTACCAACTGCTTAAGCTCTGCAGGTTCTAGCGAGAACTCTGCATCAACACCGCCTTCACTGCGATCAAGCACAAAGTGTTTTTCGATGACTGTTGCGCCAAGGGCTACAGCGGCAATTGAAACGCCGATACCTGTGGTGTGATCAGATAACCCAGCCTGACAATCAAAAAGTTGGGCTAAATGGGGAATGGTCAGCAGGTTGGCATCAACCGGACGGGCAGGGTAGTTACTGGTGCATTTGAGTAAAATTAACTGTTGGCAGCCATGGCGTTTTAATACTTCCACCGCATCCGCCAGTTCGGCCGTGCTCGCCATACCAGTTGACATAATGACCGGCTTTCCGGTTTTTGCCACGGCTGCCAGCAGCGCATGGTCAGTATTTTCAAATGAGGCAATTTTATAACAAGGGACGTTTAAACTTTCTAAAAAATCGACGGCCGTTAAATCAAAAGGGGTGCTAAAAGCCAACATGCCTAGGTTGTGCGCCCGCTCAAAAATGGCTTGGTGCCAGTCCCACGGGGTATGGGCAATTTGGTATAACTTATAAAGTGAGGTGCCAGCCCACAGGCTATCAGGGTTGTCGATAAAAAATTCGCCGCTGTCGATATCCAGTGTCATGGTATAGGCGGTATAGGTCTGGAGTTTGATCGCTTGTGCGCCAGCAGCTGCCGCAGCTTCGACCATGGCGAGAGCTTTGTCCAATGACTGATCATGGTTGCCAGATAATTCTGCAATGATCAGCGGTCGATGCCCCACGCCGACCTGCACATTTCCCAGTTGAATTGTTGCGACTGCCATAAAACTATTCTCTTGATTGGGGATCCAGTGTTGTTGATACAACCTGAATCTTAACTTTTGTCGGTGATGTTACAGGATCGTCTCAACATATTAGAATCATCACTGCTCTGGGTGCCTAGTGCCGAGCGAATTGGTCAGCGAGTCTAGCAGACGTTGGCAACCGCCTTCTGGTGCGACTAGCCCTGAAGCTACGCCTGCCATCTGTTGCAGTTGCTTTGGTTTTCCAACCAGCTTCGCTAGTTCACGACTTAGTCGGCTGCTGGTTAGGTCTGCTCCTGCGCCTAAGTATACACAGGCTCCCAGTTCCGCTAAGTAAGCGGAGGTTGGTTGCTGATTCGGAGCGAGACTCATCACCAGCGCAGGTAACGCCATTGCACAACGCTCCCAATGAGTGGAACCACCCGCGCCAATCATCAACTGTGCTTTTGCCATCAGCCCTGCCATCCCTGGCGTTTGCACGTGAAGGGTTAGCCGATGGTCCTCTTCACACAGCTGCTGCAACAACGTTAGGTGCGGATTGGCTGAACCAATCACGATATCGGCCAGCCACTGTGGGTTCTGAAGTTGTTGCATGGCTTTAATTGCCATACTTGTCAGGTTATCAATATCGCTGCCGCCAAAAAACACTAACAGTTGAAAGGGGTGTTTGAAAAAAATTCTTTCTTTGACAAGCGGTTGCACATTTGATGACATCACAAATTCTGGCCGTAGTAAGGCATATGCCGGCCCGATATATTGCTGACAATCGGGAGCAAGCCATGACAAATAACGAAGATGTGCATCCGGTAACAAATTCTGGTCGAGTAAAAAATCACAGTTATGGGGGCGATTGGCTAAGTCATCAATTACCAATATTTTGCGGCAAAAATTTCGAAGCGTTGATTCAAACATACGACCAAGGGCGTAATGATCAATGACTAATAAATCTGGTGAGAAGTTCGCTTGTTGCAGCGCAGCAACCGTCGCTGCAGCATCTTCCGCTTCGGTCGCACCTAGCCAGTCGTCGACACTTTCAGATTGGCTTTGAGTAGATTTTTCGCTAAGTTCACGACAGGGCTGCTGTGGCAAACGAATGCACGAAAATCCATGCGATTCGAGCAAGTCGATTTGATGGCCGGGGTGTTCGCGACAACAGAACATCACCAGCCAGTTCATGGCATGCATCGCCTTTGCCAAAGTTAAGCATCGCATCAGGTGGCCAGAGCCAATAGTCACCGAGGCATCAACCCGAAATAACACCTGCATTAATTACGCTCTGTAGGTTGAGCGCGTTGTAACAATAATTGATGCAATAACTCAGCGCGCTGCCAATCGTCGATAGTATCGATATCTTGGACTAGATATTGAGGTAATTCATAGAGATAGGATGACTTGGAAAAGACAGGGCGGTTCGCTAACCAGCTTTCAGCGGTGCCCAAATAAAACTGACCGGCATCATGAAAAGTTTCCGGTAAATCCTGTGAACGTTTTGAGATTGCTTCCGGTTGTACCGCGAATACTGCCCCATCGGTATCACGGTATAAAGCGCGCTGAATTGGAAAGCTAAACCGGCAGCCGGAAAAAATAAAATCGAGCCGCGGTCGTTGCTGCCATATTGCCATGGCATGGTTCAATACTGATGCACTTAGCAAAGGTGCTGTAGCGTAGATACAGGCCACAATAGTTAGAGGATCTTGCTCTTGCTGCCACTGATTTTGCAGCACCCAATTTATTGCGTGTTGGACGACTACCGCCGTCCCAGTGTAGTCATCTGCAAGCGTCGCAGGTCTGAGAAAGGGCACCTTGGCTCCAAACTGTTTGGCGATGGTTGCAATTTCTTCATCGTCGGTGGAAACAATTACCTGATCAAATATCTGACTTTGCAAGGCCGCTTCAATCGACCAGGCAATCATTGGTTTACCGTTAAAAAGTTTGATGTTTTTGCGGGGGATCCGTTTGCTGCCCCCCCTTGCGGGGATCACTGCAAGTTTCATGCTGGTAAGTCCTGTTGCGTCATTTGCTGCTCAGAGCAAGCAGTAAATGCTTTAGTCAATGCTGTGGCCACTTTCTGCTGCATCGGCAGTGTTAAATCAGCATACATGGGCAGGCTAATGATTTTACTGTAAAAAAATTCCGCGCCTGGGAAATCTCCCCATTGAAAACCAAGTTGCTGATAGTAGGGCTGTGTATGTATAGGAATATAGTGCACGTTGACACCAATGCCTGCAGCTCGCAGCGCTTCAAATACCCGTAACCGATGATCCGGGTTGTCCAAACGAATAATATATAAATGCCAGGCAGACACGCCATCAGTAGCGGCAGTAGGCAATTGCAAAGGCAAGTCTTGCAATAATTGCTGATAATGAGTGACTGCCTGCTGGCGTGCAGCCAAAAATTGCGATAACCGCTGCAGTTGACTATGGCCTAGCGCAGCTTGTAATTCAGTCAGGCGATAATTTAAGCCAAGTTCTATTTGTTGATAATACCAAGGACCATGGCTTGGCTCAGTCATATCAAGCGGATCACGGGTAATACCGTGGCTGCGATGAAGCTGCATTTGCGCGGCCAGCGCTGTGTCATTGGTCAGCGCCATGCCGCCTTCGGCAGTGGTGATAATTTTAACCGGATGAAAACTAAACACACATATATCGCTATATTGGCAATGGCCTACCGGCATTCCTTTGTAGGTTGAACCAATGGCGTGTGATGCATCTTCAATGATTTTAATCTGGTATTTCTGACATAGGGCTGCAATCGACTCCATATCACAACTATGGCCAGCGAGGTGCACCGGGATGATGACTTTTGGTAGTTGTTGTTTATTGGCTGCATGTTGCAATTTTTGCTCAAGCGCGGCCACCGACATCAGACCATTATGCGGGTCGACATCAACAAAATCGATCTTCGCACCACAATATAAAGCGCAATTGGCAGAAGCAACAAAGCTGATAGGGCTCGTCCAGACGATATCGCCAGCAGTGACACCAAGTGCCAGACAAGCGATATGGAGTGCCGATGTGGCACTGTTCGCAGCAATAGCATAATTCACTTGGCAATATTGGCTGACGGCAAGTTCAAATTCCGGGACTTTCGGCCCTTGAGTTAAAAAGTCTGATTGCAGCACTTCAAGTACTGCTGCAATATCGTTTTTATCAATATTCTGCCGACCGTATGGGATCATGCCATTGCTGCCTGATTAAACTCTGCAAGTTCTGCCACAGTTAAGAAATGTGGATTTTTATCAGACACATATTCAAAGCCTGGAGCAACCAGTCGGCCATGTTCTTTCAGGGCGTTGATGGTAAAGTCATTGCCTCGATTGTAAAACTGAATCGAAGGAGCTATCACAAAGTGGTCATCGTATTCATAGGTGTTGTAAGACATATCACCTGGACACATCATTTCATGTAATTTTTCACCAGGCCGAATACCAACTTCTTTAATCGAAATCTCAGGAGCTATCGCTTTGGCTAAGTCAACCACGCGGATTGATGGGATCTTGGGAACGAATATTTCTCCGCCAAGCATCCGCTCAAAGTTCTTCAAAACAAAATCAACACCTTGCTGAAGGCTGATCCAGAATCTGGTCATTTCCAAATGGGTGATAGGAATATGCTCAGCGCCGTTTTGCTTGAGCTTTTCGAAAAATGGCACTACCGAGCCGCGCGAACCCACAACATTTCCATACCGTACAACTGAGAAACGAGGTTTGCTACCACCGGCAATATTATTGGCCGCGACAAACAACTTGTCTGAGGCTAATTTAGTTGCGCCATAGAGGTTCACAGGGTTGGCTGCTTTATCGGTCGATAAGGCAATCACCTTTTCGACATTGTTTTCAATTGCCGCGTTGATGACATGCTCTGCACCATTGATATTGGTTTTAATACATTCCATTGGATTGTATTCGGCTGCCGGTACTTGTTTCAGCGCTGCGGCATGGATCACAAAATCAACCCCACGCATGGCGCGTATGAGTCGTTCTTGATCGCGTACATCACCAATAAAATAGCGCATGCAAGGCTCATTAAACCGTTGCTGCATCTCATATTGTTTTAGTTCATCACGGGAATAAATGATGATTTTGTTGGGTTTATAACGCTCAAGAAGAGTTTGGGTATATTTATGACCAAACGAGCCGGTACCGCCGGTGATGAATATATTTTTGCCATTAAACATAAGTGCCCCTTATCCGTCGTGCGAGCGCGCTACTGCGAAATGTTGCAGCTTGGTGTCGCGATAAAGAAACAATAGCATAATCTATTCCACTTTTTAAAAGTGCTTTTAGCTTAAGTAGTTACAGAGAATATATACGGTTCATACGCGAGTGGCTAAAAAAAGCGCAAAGTTGTGCTTTGGCTCAGTCATAAACTGGGCTAAACTCATAGTAATAACCTACATCGTCGGAGTAGTCGTGATGAATATCGGTGGCCCATCTTTAAGCGAATCGCTGTTAAAATTGAATTCCTCGGAAAATGAAAACCTGTTGAAAAAATTGGCGACTGCCAAACGGATTAACAGCGCTTCTGATGATGCAGCAGGTTTACAAATTGCCAATCGATTGACGCAAATCAATGGCGCGACAGTGCAAGGTGAACGTAATGTTTATGACGGCATCTCACTGGCGATGGTCGCCGATCAAGGGCTGCAGGGGATCACTGACGGGCTGGCTGAAATTGACAGGCTAGCAGTGCAAGCAGGAAATGGCTTACTCACCAGTTCCGATCGCCAGGCGTTGCAAAAACAGGCCGATGCTTATGCCGCAGGGATCCAAGACCAAATTAAAAACACTGAATTTGGCGGCATTAAGTTATTTGATCAGGACAGCAAAATTGGGATTGCGACCGGCAGTGGCAGTATCAATATCAAAACACAGGACCTACAAACCAGACTCACTGACAGCGGCGCTTTTAGCGTCGATTTGTCATCAGCTGACAAAGCGGCCGAGTCACTGTCAAAAATTCGTCAATCGAGCCAGTTGATTGATAATAACCGCACTGATCTTGGTGCGACGCAAAATGCTTTAAGCTCTGCTGGCCGCAATTTGAGTACGCAAAATGTGAATCAACAAGCTGCGATTAGTCGTATTCAAGACTTAGACTATGCCAAAGCATCGACCGAACAAGCACAAGCCAATGTGCGCGAGCAAGCTTCTCTTGCTGTTGCAGCACAAGGCCGTATTTCTGAACAACAAGCATTGAAGTTGTTGGCATAGCCCTAGTTGATTTTAAGCGCCAAGACTTATAACTCAGTAATTTAATGATGTTAGGTGAGGCCGATGTTGAACTTCATCGCAAAATAGGCCCGAAAAACGCTGGTTTTTTGACAGTAGCGTCAAAAAGTTAGCGTTTTACCTTGCAAGCAGACGCTGGCTTTGCAAAAATGCTTTAAAAGCACAATAAAAAGTCCAGCGCTATGATCCCTAAGTTATTCATTCTCGATCAGCAAGAGCAACGCGCTCAGCGGCTGAGCATTATTCTGAACTTTGTGGCTGAAGCGCATCAAATTGTTGATGAAGCACAACTAAAAGCACATCTGGCTGACGACCCCAAAGCCGTCGTGTTGTTAGGTGCATTAGTGGCACAACAACACGAACAACTCATCGAACAACATCCTGCGTCCGCCTTTTTACTACTTGGTGAAACACTCAAACCTTTGTTGCGTCACGCCAACGTGGTTGGGTTATTAAGTGAACCTTTTGCTTATGCATCACTCACCCAGCATCTGCGTGATTGTCAGGAATATCATCGTTTGTTACCCGGGCAACGTGCGCAAGAGTCGCAGGCGCGATTTGTCGGGATGGTTGGCATCTCTGCCCAAATGCAGCAAGTGCGATTTTTAATTCAGCAGGTAGCCCGTACCGATGCCAATGTGCTGGTGCTGGGGGATTCCGGCACGGGTAAAGAAGTGGTCGCGCGCAATATCCATGTGCTATCACACCGAGCTGATGGACCTTTTGTTCCCATTAATTGTGGCGCTATTCCGGCGGAACTGCTTGAAAGCGAGCTATTTGGCCACGAAAAAGGCGCTTTTACCGGAGCTATTTCTACCCGCAAAGGTCGGTTTGAACTGGCGCAAGGTGGCACGTTATTCCTTGATGAAATTGGTGATATGCCATTGCCAATGCAGGTGAAATTACTTCGGGTGCTGCAAGAACGGATTTATGAACGGGTGGGTGGTAATCAGCCCATCCGCGCTGATGTACGGATCATTGCTGCGACTCACCGTCAATTAGAAGACATGATCAGTGAAGGACGGTTTCGGGAGGATTTGTTTTATCGGCTAAACGTTTTCCCAATAGAAACACCAGCCTTAAAAGACCGACCTGATGATTTATCTCTGTTATTACAAGAATTGCAACAGCGGCTGGAACTCAACGGCCAGGCCGCCATTAAATTCACCGAAAGAGCTATTGCCAGCTTAAAATTGCATAGCTGGCCTGGCAACGTGCGAGAGTTAGCCAATTTGGTAGAACGGTTGGGGATTATGTTTCCGCACCAGGTCATTGATGTTGCTGAATTGCCGCTGAAATACCGACATATTGAAGTGGACAGTTATGTACCTCACTATCCGGAAGCCTTATTAGAACGTGACGCAATTAATGAATTGTTCCAGTTTGGGGATGACGACGACAATGAGGGGGATGCTCATTTTGCGCAACATGCCGACAATCATAGTTTTAATGTCCTGCCGGATGACGGTGTTGATCTGAAACAATTTCTGGCAGATTTGGAAATTACACTGATTAGCCAAGCGCTGGAGCGTCATGATTACGTGGTCGCACGGGCTGCTGATATCTTATGTTTACGCCGTACCACTTTGGTCGAAAAAATGCGTAAATATAATCTCGGTCGCGATGATTTTGACAGTGCAGATTGAGTTGATGTCAAAATTTTGGCAAAATATATTCATCTAAACCACTGAATTACATGTGATATTTTGGTGGCACACTTTGTGCTTATAACCGTTAGTGTCAAAAACTAACGGAGATCACCATGACCAGTTTCGCCCCCCAGGCATCAGCGCTTGTTAGCACTAACCGTGCCGACAGTTATCAGCC
>JAHJNE010000596.1 GCA_018820995.1 Gammaproteobacteria bacterium
ATTCGCGGCAGTGGCCAGAGCCAATTGTTCTTCAGCCAGCGGTAGAAATAGTTTTAATGCTTTGACCACAAACCAACCAAGCCAAACACTTTCGCCGCGCCCTTCAATGCCCACCTGATCCATGCCATCGTTCCAGTCGCCCCCGCCCATTAACGGCAGGCCATGCTCTCCGAGCAATTGCAGGCTTTGGTCTAACGCCCGACAGCAATGCTCTAATAAACTAGCCGTTTCATCACTGTGCATCGGCTGAAAAAACGCGTCATGTTGGTCGTTATTGAGCGGCGGTCCGGCCAAAAAGCCAATGTTTTCCTGCCAAATGCTTTGATCACCACTACTACGGGCGTATGTGGCACAGGCAAATACCAACCAAATACGGTCGTCTGAGATCCGGCTGCGCACACCTTCACCGGTATGCGGTAACCACCAGTGTTGGACATCCCCTGCCGTAAACTGCCGCCCGGCGGCGCGTAATAAATGTTGCCGGGTGATGGCTGGTGCGCACAGGCTAAGCGCCATGCCATCTTGTAGTTGGTCCCGAAAGCCATAAGCGCCGCTGGATTGGTAAAAGGCTGAGCGGGCATAAATCCGGCAGACCAGCGTCTGATATAACAACCAGCCGTTAAGCATAATATCCAGTGCCCGATCCGGGGTTTTCACCTGAACCGCGCCCAGAAGCGGCTGCCAATGCGCAGCGACTTCGCTCAACGCTTCGTCAACGGCGCCTGATTTAGAAAAACGTTGCACCATTGCCAGCGCTTCGGCCACTGAACTAGCTTGGCCAAGCATAAAAATCACTTCGCTCTCACCATCAACTGGCAAGGTCAGTAATTGTTGTAATGCCGCACAAGGATCTAAACCCGCACCACAGCTGGAGGATAGTTTGGTTCGGCGCAGCAGAGCTTGCGGCGATGCGAGGCTACTATGGCGCCCGATAAATTCTGTGCGATCACAAGTCCAGCTATTGGCAGGCACCGAAAATGCCGCAAATGCAAAGTTGCCGCTAAAGGCACTAGACCATGGGTTTCTGACCAGCACAAAACCAGCGGTACTTTCAAATTCAGTTAATAACGACGCTGCGGTTAATGAACGATTACGACCAAGTACCCAATCAATGTAGCCAGTCACCGATAACTGCCGTTGCTGTTTTGCCAGGTTTTGGATGTGTAACCGCGATATTTTCAGGTTTTCATCCATCACCACAAATTGGGTTAGTGTCATCCTGAGGTCTTGTTGTTGATGACTAAAACTGCTGTAGCCGATACCGTGGCGGCAATGATAACTACCGCCATCACGTCTTGGTTTAGCTGTGGCACAGCTCCAATTCAGGCTTTGCTCGTCCCGCACATACAACACTTCACCAATCGGATCGCTGATCGGATCATTTGACCAGGGTGTCAGCTGGAATTCACGGCTATTGCCGGCCCAACTATAACCACTGCCATCAGCGGATACCTGAAAGCCAAATTTGGGATTTGCAATCACATTCAGCCACGGCATCGGGGTGCGCGTAGTCCCTGTTTGCTGAATTTGATAGTCCCGTCCGTCGTTGCCAAAACCGCCGATACCATTATCAAACTCCAGTGCGGTTGGCCGTGGTAACACCACCGGCGCCAGTGCAGGCAATGGCAAATGATGTGCGAGTTGTTGCTGAGGCGGAACTTGCGGCAATCGGCCCAGCTGCCGGCCAATGAGCCCGCGCCTTGCATATAACACTACCCGCGCCACCGACTGAATTAACGCCCGGCTGTCGACCGACATCAAATCAGCGCGTAACGGGTAAATTTTGCCGCCAGTAACCGGTAACAATGCCGCTTTACCGTTACGTTGCGCCAAAAGTGCAGCACTGCGCGATTGGCTGCTGCGCACCAGATTTTCAATCGCACCTTGTAAATCCTGCACATACGAAGCGGCGTGTTCATTAATAATCACGATATCGACAGCCAGTCGTTTCAGGCCCCAATACTCATGGGCCAACAACAGTTGTTTCAGGCAGGCCAAATCTTCGACATCATCGATATGACACAGCACTATGGGTAAATCACCGGAAATACTGTGCTGCCAAAGCCCGGATTGTGCACCGGCGCCGCGGATAATCGCGGCCATTGGCGCTCTAAAACGGCCATCGGCATATAAAATAGGTGACGCCAGTCGCTGAAAATCTGCTGCGTCCGCCACACTGATCGCCAGATAGCGTAATTGCACCTGTGCCTGAGTCCAGGCCAGCATTGCGGCTCTTTCAAAAGCGCTGCGTTCATTGTGCTGATCAACCAGTAACAATAATTCAGCTTTCGTGTCAGCCACCAGAGTCCAGAACGCTAACCGCGCGGTTTTACCCGGTTCCAGCTCAATCCGTTGCTTGATGGCAAAAACCGGATCAAGCACAGTACCGACGGTATCCGACAAGGCTTTGCCACTGGTCAGCCCTTCAGCGTTCATCAGCGTTGACGCTTCACCAAAAAACAACGCGCGGCTGGTTTGATATTGCATTGGCAACAGCGTGGTGGCTTCAACCACCATAAAATGTGCCACCCAAATCGCGGTTTCCCGATCGGACCGTAAACGCCGCGTTGCCAGCAAGGCGCCAGCATCCTGGTCAAATTCGGTTTGGACAAACATTTTGGCAAAAGCCGGATGCGCCAGATCATTCGCTGCGGACGTTAACACCAGTTCCGCATACGACATCACATCAAATTGCCGCGTTAAATTTCCACGGTTGACGATGGTTAACCGGCGAACTTCGCCGTCATCTTCAGCACAGACCAGTACATCGAGATTAAGTAGTAGATCGGGCTGTTGCTGACAGAATTCTGCCCGATCTTCACTGAAGGTTAGTTTATGATGTTGGCCAGCCGCGCGACCCAACGCACGCTCTGGCAGTGGCTGCAAGGTGGGTGATAACACTTCGCCGCTCTGCACATCTCGCAGCAGAATAAAACTACCTTGAGAGTCGACCGTACTGTCTTCCTGCCAGCGCGTGATCGCGATCTGACGCCACTTGCTGTAGCCAGCGCCTGCGGCGGTTACCATCAATGCATAATGACCATTTGATAACAAATGACAAACTGGCGCGCCGTGTTCCAGTGGCGATAAATGCCGCTCCGTCAACACTTCAATCCGATCGCTACTGCCGGCTATTTTTGCTTCTTCCGCCCGCGGGTGATTAATCGCAATATG